>NZ_JAAGPO010000102.1:0-36387 GCF_017104825.1 Burkholderia sp. Ac-20345
TCCAGGGCAGCACCATTGCGTGCCGCCACCCTTCGGTTTCAACATCCTCGTTCGGCGGATAGTACGGCCGGGCTTCGTCAACCCGTGACGGCGCGTCGCGCCGCCCTCCGGTGCACACCGGCCTGCCCGAGCCGGCCGCCACCTTCGCGCGGATCGCCGGCGAATTCCGTCCGCTGCCGGCCATGCCGTTCGCGATCTCGGTGCCGATCGGCCTCACCGCCCCCGACGACATCTGGCGCCGGCTCGGCAACCGGCTGCGCGCACGCGGCGCCGGCGCGCCGTCCGGCTATGCCGATCCGCAAGGCGCGCTGCCGTTGCGCGAGGCGATCGCCGACTACGTGCGCCGCTCGCGCTCGGTGCGCTGCCATGCCGACCAGGTCGTGATCACGAGCGGCACGCAGCAGGGGCTGCATCTCGCGAGCCAGGTACTGCTCGGCGCCGACGATCAGGCGTGGGTCGAGAATCCGGCCTATCGCGGCATCACCGCGCTGCTCGACAGCACGGGGCGGGGCGACGCGATGGTGCGGGTGCCGGTCGACGCCGACGGCCTCGACGTCGACGCCGGCATCCGCGTCGCGCCGCACGCACGGGTCGCGTTCGTCACGCCATCGCACCAGTATCCGCTCGGCATGCCGCTCAGCATGGCGCGGCGCAATGCGCTGCTCGCGTGGGCGCGTGCGCAGCGCGCGTGGGTGGTCGAGGACGACTACGACAGCGAGCTGCGCTACGAAGGCTATCCGTTCCCGTCGCTGCAGGGGCTCGACCCCGATCGCGTGATCTACCTCGGCACGTTCAGCAAGATCCTGTTTCCGTCGCTGCGGCTCGGCTACGTGATCGCCCCCGACGATCTCGTGCCCGCGTTCTGCGGCGCCCGCGTGCTGATGGATCGTCACGTGCCGACTGCCGACCAGCACGTGCTGGCCGCGTTCATCGCGGAAGGCCATCTCGACCGCCACATCCGCCGCGTGCGCGGCGTGTACGCGGAGCAGCGCGCGCTGCTGATCGACACGCTCGGTGCGCGGCTGCCGCGCGAACGCGCGTGGGTGCAGCCGGGCGACCAGGGGATGCATGTCGTGCTGTGGCTCGCGGAAGGGATCGACGATCTCGACGTGGTCGAGCGCGCCGCGCAAGCCGGTGTCGCGGTGCGCGCGGTGTCGCCGATGTTCGCGCCCGGCACGGCCCGCCCGGGGCTCGTGCTGGGCTTCGGCGGGTTCGGCCGCGCTCAGATGGAAGCGGCCGCGCAGCGGCTCGCGGATGTGGTCGCCACGGCCACCGGCGTCGCGCAGCGCTGATCGGGCGGCACCCGCGCAACGGCCGGCAGGCAGCGATTCGTCTGCGGAATCACGGCCGCGCGTGCCGCAAATGATTGTCAGCGAGCAACAAACGTAATCGTCTGTAAATCCTGCAAGCAAACGACCGTTTTCACGGCCGGCGCACCTGCGCCGTTTGCTAGGATCGCGCCTCTTCCATCCGCGCTCCTGCCGCCTTGAATCGCTTCGTGCCGCTTCTTCGAGACGCGTGGCTCCGTTGCCGCGCCCGCGTCGCACCGTTCGCCGCTGCCTGCCGCGCGCGCATCCGCACGCTGGGCGCCGGCGTGCTGCATCGCCTGCGCCATCCGACACGCCGCGGCGTCGCGCTGACGCTCGCCGCGATACCGGTGCTGGGCCTGCTGGTGCTGCTCGCATTCGTCCCGTTCACGCCGAGCATCGGCGACATCCGCAAGGCGCGCATCGACCGCCCCGCGCGCGTGCTGTCCGCCGACGGCCAACTGATCGCCGAGTTCCGGCCCGTCAACCGCGAATGGGTGCCGCTCAAGCAGATCTCGCCGCACATGGTCGATGCGCTGATCGCGACCGAGGATCACCGCTTCTACACGCATCACGGTATCGACTTGCGCCGCACGCTCGCGGCCGGGCTGCACACGTTTTCGGGCAGCCGCCAGGGCGGCTCGACGATCACGCAGCAGCTCGCACGCAACCTGTATCCGGATGAAGTCGGCCGCGCGCCGACGCTCACGCGCAAGGTGAAGGAGCTGATCACCGCGTTCAAGATCGAGTCGGTGTACAGCAAGGACGAGATTCTCGAGACCTACCTGAACACCGTGCCGTTCCTGTACAACGCGTACGGCGTCGAAATGGCCGCGCGCACCTACTTCGGCAAATCGGCCGACCAGCTCGACATCGTCGAAAGCGCGACGCTCGTCGGGATGCTGAAGGGCAACAGCTACTACAACCCGGTCCTGAATCCCGAACGCGCGGTACAACGGCGCAACATCGTGCTCGACCGGATGGCGCAGATGCACATGCTGACGCCGCGGCAGCTCGCGAAACTGCAGCGCCAGCCGCTGCGCGTCGACTTCGAGCCGCAGTCGGGGCAGCCCGGCCTCGCCCCGCACTTCGCGGTGCAGTTGCGCAAATGGCTGATCGCGTGGGCCGATCGCAACAACTACGATCTGTACTCGGACGGCCTCGTCGTGCGCACGACGCTCGACGCGCGGCTGCAGGACATGGCGACGCAGGCGCTGACGCGACAGACCGATCAGCTGCAGGCGATCGCCGACAGCGCGTGGCGTGGCCCGTCCGGCTGCGGGCTGCGCAATGACCTGTTCCGCGGCTTCATCCGCCAGACGCCCGACTATCGGCAAGCACGCGACACCGGGCTCACCGATGTCGCGGCGCTGAAGCAGCTCGGCGCCAATCGGGAATTCATGCGCGCGCTGTGCGAGCGCAAGACGCAGGTGCAGGCCGGCTTCGTCGCGATCGACCCGCGCAACGGCGCGATCCGCGCGTGGGTCGGCAGCCCCGATTTCGGCAGCGAGCCGTTCGATCACGTGTCGCAGGCGCGGCGCCAGCCCGGCTCGACGTTCAAGCCGTTCGTCTATGGCGCCGCGTTCGCGGACGGCATGCGGCCGGGCGATACGTTCGTCGATCGCCCCGTGGCGATCCCGATCGGCGGCCGCGCGGTCTGGCGCCCGACCGACGAGGAGCCGCCCACGGGCGAACCGATGACGCTGCGCGACGCGCTCGCGCTGTCGCGCAACCGCATCACCGCGCAGGTGATGCAGCAGGAAGGCGCGGCGAAGGTCGTGCAGCTCGCGCGCGCGATGGGCGTACGCGAGAGCCCGCTCGACGCGGTGCCGTCGCTCGCGCTCGGCACGAGCCCCGTCACGCTGAAGGAGATGGTGTCCGCGTACGGCACGATCGCGAACCGCGGCGTGTACGTCGCGCCGCAGATGATCACGCGCATCGAGGATCGCGACGGCAAGGTGCTCGCCGCCTTCGGCAGCGCGCCGCCTGAACGTGCGCTGCCCGAGCCCGCGGCACAGACACTCGTCGACGTGATGCGCGACGTCGTCGATCGCGGCACCGGCGCCGATATCCGTTCGCGCTACGGAATCCGCATCGACGTCGCCGGCAAGACGGGCACGACGCAGGACAACGCGGACGGCTGGTTCATCCTGATGCATCCGCAGCTCGTGGCCGGCGCGTGGGTCGGCTTCGACGACGGCAGCGTGACGCTACGCAGCGACTACTGGGGCGCGGGCGCACACAGCGCGCTGCCGATCGTCGGCACGTTCTACGACGCGGCGCTGCGCGCGCGGGCGATCGACCCGCACGTGCAGTTCTCGCCCGACTTCCGGCCGCGCAGCGCGCCGGCGCCGCGGCGGCGCGCGCCGCATCCGGGCCTGTTCGACTGGCTGAGGTTCTTCCGCTGATGCAGGCAAACACAAAGACGGGGAGCACGCGGAGCGCCGGATTAGTCCACCCGGACGAAGCGGACTTGCCGCATACCGCGCACCATCGTCGTCATCGCTCAACGACGGTGGAGCCCGCATGACACAAAGCGCAGTCGATATCGCGAACCTGCTTTACCGCTACGCGGAACTCATAGACGCCGGCGACCTGCCGGGCGTGGCCGGGCTGTTCCGGCACGCGCGCATCAAGACGCGGGAAGGTGCGCCGACGATCGGCGCGGAGGAACTGCTCGCGCTGTTCGGCGCGAGCGTGAAGCGCTACCCGTGCGGCACGCCGCGCACGAAGCATGTGGTGAGCAATCCGATCATCGAGATCGACGAAGCCGCGCATCGCGCGACGGCACGCTCGTACTACACGGTGCTGCAGGCCGTCGACGGGTTCCCGCTGCAACCGATCGCGGCGGGCCGCTATCACGACGCATTCGAACGCGTCGACGGGGCGTGGCGCTTTTCGTTCCGCGATTACACGCTGTTCGATTTCGCGGGCGACCTGCGCTACCACCTGAACCTGAGCGAATCGCCGGCCGGTTGAAGCGCCGGCCGGTGCACAACGCAGCCGCGCTCAGCCTGCGGCGAGCGTCTCTGCCAGCGCATCGAACTCCGGCGCCCACGCCGCACGCCACGCGGCCTTCGTCACGTCGTCCACCCACGCGCCGTCGATCCCGTTCAGCATGAACTGCTTCAGCTCGGCGACAGTGAAGCCGAAATGGCTGAACATCAGCTCCCACGCCTCCGACGGATTGACCTTGTGCAGCGTCGGATCGTCGGTGTTCGGATGGATCTTCAGCCCGAGGCCCGGCATCTTGCGCATCGGGTGCAGTTCCGCCCATTGCTCCGGCGGCAGCGTACGCAGGTAGTATGAATTCGTCGGCACGACGGTGAAGACGATCCCGCGTTCCGCATAGCGTGCGCACAGCTCGGGGTTGTCGACGATCGTATAGCCGTGATCGACGCGATCGACCTGCAGCAGATCGACGGCCGTCTCGACGTTGCGCCACGGCATCCCGAACTCGCCCGCATGCGCGGTCGTGCGAAAACCCGCCGCGCGCGCATTCCGGTAAGCCTTCCAGAACAGTTCCGGCGGCCGGTCGTTCTCGCGATAGTCGATTCCGAGCCCCGCGACTTCGTCCGCGCGGTTCGCCTTTATCCATTCGACGATCGCCACGGCTTCGTCCGGATCCTGCTCGCGGTCGATGCTCGGGATCAGGCGCGCGCCGATCCCGAAGTCGCGCGCGGCGTCGCGGATCGCCGTCACGATCGCGGCCTGCGCGTCCGCATACGCGATGCCCGACACACGCACCGTACCCGTCGGATTCCAGAAGAATTCCGCATGCCGGACGTTGTGCGCGGCCGCATCCTCCAGATACTCGTAGGCGATCCGCCTCAGGTCGTCCGGCTGCGTGAGCAGATACTTGTCGAGCGCGCGCAGCACGTGCAGCACGCCGACCGGCTTCTCGCCGCGTGCATAGAACGCGTCGATCTCCGCGCGCTCGATCGGCGCGCCGCTGCGCTCCGCAAGCGCGACGAACGTATCGTGGCGCACCGCGCCGAGCAGGTGGCAATGCAGCTCGACCTTCGGCAGCGCATGGAAGAAGGCCCGATGGGCCGGCGTGATCTCGATGCCCGTGCGCGCGGCCGGGACGTTACCTGGTGTTGCCTTCATTGCAGTCTCTTTTGGGGTAGTGCCGATGCGTCGCGAAAGCCGTCTCTCAGTGCGGCTTCACGACGGTCCAGAAGTAATAGCCGAGCGGAATCGCGAGCACGACGAGCCCCCACGACACGTCGCGCCAGCGGCCGGCCAGCAGCTTGACGAGCACGTAGCACAGCAGCCCGCCCGCGATGCCGGTGCCGAAGCTGTTCGACATCAGCGTGAGCAGCACCATCGACATCACGGGCAGCGCATCGGTGAAGTCGTCGAAATGCGTATGGCGGATCGTCGCGAACATCGACAGCCCGATCAGGATCAGCGCCGGCGCGGTCGCCTCTTTCGGGATCGCGAGCGCGACCGGCACGAACAGCAGCATCGCGGCGAACAGCACGGCCGCCGCCAGCGACGACAGCCCGCTGCGGCCGCCGGCCTCGACGCCTGCCGCCGATTCGATCAGCGCGGTCAGCGCGGGAATGCCGAACACGGGCCCGATCGTCGCCGCGAGCGAATCGACGAGGAACGGCCGGTTGATGTTCGGCAGGTTGCCCTGTTCGTCGAGCAGGTTCGCCTTCGCGCCGACCGCGAGCGCGGTGCCGAGCGTCGAGAAGAATTCCGCCGCGAAGAACGCGAACAGGTACGGCGCGGCCGCGAGGCTCAACGCGCTGCCGATATCGAGCTTGAACGCGATCGGCGCGATGCTGTGCGGCAGCGACACGAACGACGCAGGCAGATGCGTGACGCCGAGCGGCACACCGGCCGCGGCCGCGACGAGGATCGCGATCAGGATCGCGCCGGGCACCTTGCGCGCCTGCAGCACGACCGCGACCGCGAGGCCGATCAGCGCGACGAGCGCGCCCGGCCGCGAGAAATCGCCGAGCGCGAACGCATTGGTCTTCGCGTTCGCGACGACCATCCCCGCATTGCGCAGCCCGAGCATCGTGACGAACAACCCGATAGACGCGCCGAGCCCGAGCTTGATCTGCACCGGAATCAGCCGCACCACGACGCCGCGCGCACCTAGGATCGTCAGCAGGAAGAACAGCACGCCCGACACGCATGCGATGCCGAGGCCCGTCTGCCAGCCGACGTGCTCCGTCGTCGCGAGCGTCACGCCGATGATCACCGAGCCGCCGATGCCGGGGCCGACGAGGAACGGCAGGTTCGCGTAGAGCCCCATCAGCGTGGTGAACAGCACGAACACGATGATCGTCGCGGTCGTCGCCGCGCCGCGCTCCATCCCGCCCGTCGCAAGCAGCGACGGAATCACGACGAGCAGGTACGCGGCCGCGAGAAACGACGTGACGCCCGCGATCGTCTCGGTGCGCACGCTCGTGCCGCGCGCGGCGAGCGCGAAGTGGCGTTCGAGCCAGTTGGCCGGCGCTCGCGCCGGCATCGTGTCAGTCGCTGACATGGTGGTTCTCCTGTGATTCCGAATATTGTCCTGTGTCGATTCACGCAGCGCGGTCTTATACTGCCGCGTACCGCATCCCGACCGTTATTGCCCGATGTCGTCCGACCGCTCGTCGCTGCTGCCCGCACTCACGCTGCGGCAGGTCCAGCACTTCGTCGTGCTCGCCCACGCACGCAGCTTCACGCAGGCCGCGCAGGCGCTGTCGCTCACGCAGCCCGCGCTCACCGCGTCGATCCGCCAGATCGAGTTCCTGCTCGGCGGGCGCCTGTTCGCGCGCTCCGCGCACCGGCTCACGCTCACCTCCGCGGGCGAAGCCGTGCTGCCGCTCGCCGAACGCCTGCTCAACCAGGCGCGCGGCACGTTCGACGACATGACGCGGCTCATTGGCGAACGCATCCAGACCGTGCGCATCGCGTTCATCCCGTCGGTCGCGGGCCGCCTGCTGCCCGCGCTCAACGCACTGCGCGACGCACACCCGACGCTGCGCTTCACGCTCACCGACCTGCCGAACAGCGCGCTCGTCGAAGCCGTGCGCGACAGCGTCGCGGATCTCGGCATCGGCGTGCGCGAACCGGACAGCGACGACGGCACGCTGCGCTACCGGCAGCTCTTCGAGGACGAGATCGTGATCGTCGTGCGGCATGACGATCCGCTCGCCCGCGCGAAGAGCGTCACGTGGGCGAAGCTCGTCGATCGCGAGCTCGCGGTGTTCGTGCGCGGCAGCGTCAGCGAATCGCTGCATCGCACCGGCGGCGCCGAGAAGCTGCGCCTGAACGTCACGTACCGGATGGAATACACCGAGCCGCTCTACGCGCTCGCGCGCAACGGCCTCGCGACCGCCGTGCTGCCGAGCCTCTACACGATGCATCTGCACGACCCCGAACTCGTCGCACTGCGCGTCGACAAGCCGCGCGTCACGCGCGCGATCTCGCTGATTTCGCTCGCCGGCGACGATCGCGGCCCGCACGTGCGGGCCTGTCGCGAGTGGATTGCGAAGCACATCTGATTGCTCTCAGGGCAGCTTCGCGATGCGCTCGACGAGCGCTGCGTAGAAGCGGTCCGCGTCGACCTCGTTGATCCACGTCGCGTTCGCCGCACGGCCACTGCGCCCGTTCCAGTCGACGACGGTCTCGCCGAGCGTCCACTGCCCGGTCGTCTCGACCATCACGTTCACCTTGCGTCCGCCGAACAGCGTCGGATCGACGAGATAGCCGACCGCGGTCGGGTCGTACATCGGCGCGTCCTCAACGCCGCGTCGCTTCTTGTTGTACGCCAGTTCGGCATCCATGATGTCCGCGACGATCGCGCCACTGCGGTTGCCGAGCGCACGGAACGGCGCGACGCGCGCCGGCGTGATCGGCGCCTTCACCGCGACGTCGCGCGGCAGCACGACGATCGGCACGCCGCTGCCGAATACGACTTCGGCCGCCTGCGGATCGACGTAGATGTTGAACTCGGCGGCCGGCGTGATGTTGCCGCGCTCGAAGAATGCGCCGCCCATCAGCACGATTTCCCGCAGCGCGCCGCGAATCTGCGGCGCCTCGACCAGCGCGGTCGCGACGTTCGTCAGCGGGCCGAGCGCGCACAGCGTCACGCTGTTCGGCGCCGCGCGGCTCAACGCATCGACGAGATACGACACGGCGTGGCCGGCGGCAAGCGGGGCACGCGGCTCGTGCAGCTCGACGCCTTCAAGCCCGGTCTTGCCGTGCACGTTCGCGGCCGTCACGAGGTCGCGCACGAGCGGACGCGGGCAGCCCGCGTAGACGGGCAGCGTCTTCGTGCGGCCGGCCCAGTCGCGGATGATCCGCGCATTGCGTTCGGTCAGGTCGAGCGGCACGTTGCCCGCGACGGCGGTCAGTGCGCGGACGTCGAGCCGGTCCTGAGCGCCCAGCGCGAACAGGATCGCGATGGCGTCGTCCTGCCCCGGGTCGGTATCGATGATCACCGTGCGGCGCGCGGCGTCGCCGCCGGCCGCAAACGCGCCCGTTTCGGGCAGCAGCGCGGTGCCGGCCAGCGCGGCGGACAGTTTCAGGAAGGTGCGGCGTGATGCGATCGGATGGGTCATGGCCTGGCGCTCAGAAAACGTGCCGGACGCCGAGCGTCGCCATCATCTGGCGCGTGCCGGTCGAGCGTGCGTACGCGAAGATCTGCGCATGGTCCGCGTCGCCGGCCGCCTGCTGCGCGATCACCGTCAGCGCGACGTCGGTGCGTTTCGACAGGTAGTAATCGGCCTGCAGGTTCACCTGGTGCCATTTCGGCCGCTTGTCGATCACGTCGTACTTGCCGTTCGTGAACGCATACGCGGCGCCGAGAAAGAGCTGCGGCGTCATCGTGTAGACGACGTTCACGCCGAGGTTCTGCAGGTGCAGGTGCGTATTGTCGAGGTAATCGTAGCGCACGTCGGTAAACATCGCCGCGAACTGCGCGCGGCCGATCGTGTAGAAGCCGCCCGTGCCCGCGATCCGCTGCCGGCTCGCGTAGGCCGCGGGCGACATCGCGCTCTTGCTGAAGATCAGCAGCGGCGACGCATAGTCGTTCGCGATCGCGCCATCCTGGTTCGTCGCGCTGTACGGATGGTTGTACTGCGCGTAGACCACGCTCCAGCGCAGCGGGCCCTGCTCGTAGCCAAGGCCGAAGCTGTAGGCGCTGTTGTTCGCGAAGCCCGTCGCGTTGCTGAAGCCGTACAGCGCGGTGAATTTCAGGCCGTAGTAGACGGGGCTCACGTACTTCACCGAGTTCTGCACGCGAATGTCGTTGTAGCCGTTGTCGTTGTCGCCGATGTTCACGCCGTTGCTCGCGATGATCACGGGCCCGATGTAGTCGTGGATCGCGTCGTACTGGCGGCCGAACGTCAGCGCGCCGTAGGTGCGGTCGGCGAGGCCGACGTACGCCATCCGCCCGAACTCGCGGCCATTCTGCGCGGCCGTGCCCGTCATCACGTTGAAGCCGTTCTCCAGTTGGAAGACCGCGGACAGCCCCTGCCCGAGATCCTCCTTGCCCTTCAGCCCCCAGCGCGGGTTCTGGTTCGTGCCGGACAGCGCCTGCCAGGCGTTCTTGCCGCCCTGGTTGGTCGCGAACCCGACACCGGCCGAGATGAGACCGTACAGCGTGATGCTGCTTTGCGCACAGGCATGCGTCGCGAAGGCGCCGAGCATCGCGAGCGGGGCGAGCTTGTAGAGAGTTTTCATGCGGGTCGTGTGATCGGTGGTGGTCCAGGCGCGGCAGGGTTCCGCGAAACTGGCCTCGACTATACGAACCCGGATCGGATAATAAAAGTTTGCTTTTGTTATGGTTCAATAAAACGGATTTATTCTCATCCTGATCACGCCCGCGCTGGCTGCACCGACCGTCAATCCGCCGTGTCGCCGCCCTTCGGCACCTTCGACCACGCCTTGCGCCCCGGCAACGGCGACCACGCCGGCCGCGTCTTGCGTGCACTGTCGATCACGACCAGGTAGCGGCCCGCGATCGGCGTGATGTCGCGATCGCGACGCAGCACCCACAGCGACTTGCCCGCTTCGACGCGCGCCTGGTAATCGTCGTCGAGCAGGCCGTGCCGGTCGAAGAACGTGTTCAGCGACGCGGGAATCCGCACGCATCCTTTCGAGTGCCGGATCCCGAGCAGCGATTCGAGGCGATCGGGGTCGGTCGCATGCATCTGGAAGCGCATCGGCGACACGCCGCCCTTGCCCCAGCCGCGCTCGCCATCCACCCAGCCGAAGTCGTAGATACGCATGTCGCGGCGGCCATAGCCGCGGATGCCGTTCTCGTTCGTCGTGCCTTCCGCGCGGAAATCCATCGTGTCCGGCGAGTGATGGAACACGCCGAGCGGTGTCAGGAAATGGTCGTACTTGCCCGGCAGCCCGGTGCCGACCCGCGATGCGCCGATCATCATCCACGCGTTGGCCGGCGTCGCGCGGAAGTAGATGAACAGTGCCTGTACGTTCGGCGCGCGGTCGACCATCGCGACGTATTCGCCGGCGAGGTCGCCGAGATCCGCATCGGCGAGCGCCTTCTGGAGCCGCTCGCCGTACGCGCGCTGCTCGCTTGCCGGCACGTTCAGGCGCCGCGTGACTTCCTGCGTGAAGCGCTTGCGCATGTCGGCCGCGCGTGCGGTCGCATTCTTCGCCTCGTCGGCCGACAGGGGTGGATGCTTGCGCGGCGGAGTCGGTGCGGGTACCTCGGCCTCGCTGGCGGGCGTCGCGGAAGCGGCCGATGCAGGTGCCGCGGCGGAAGCCGCAGATGCTCCCGATGCACTCGATGCGCCCGACGCCGGGCTGGCAGGCGCCGCAGGATGTGCGTGTGATGCGGCACGCGCGGGCTGGGCCGCCGACGCACCCGACGATGCATGCGCCGACGAAGCGGCATGCGCGCGGGAAGCCGCCGGTGCGGGCGACTCGACTGATGGGGATGACGTAGCGGCGGGCAACGGTGCGTCGGACGCCGCAAAGACAGGCCGCTCGACGAGCACGGAGATCGGCAGTGCCGCGGCGAGCCCAATACACGCAGCGGCGGCACGAGCAAGACAACGCGGCTTCGCAAATCGCCGCATCAAGCTGAAAAACTTCATACGTTCGAAGCCATCGGCCGATCCGGCCGCCGCATGCTGCTGTTGCGAGCGGCGCATCTTCCGCGCGAGCCATCGACACGTCCGGCGCATCGTGTGCGCCCGGCGCCGACGCCTCTTCGCGGTGGAGCCGTTCGCTGATGCAACGCGACCGGTCCGATGGCGGCTAATGAGTCGTCAGGCCCTTCATTTTACGCGTCCGGGCAGGAATCGGCAGCGGCGCAACGCGCGGTTTCACGGCGGATTTGCGCTTCGTCACGCTTTGTTTCAACTCGTTGCCGCCCCATCTTTCGTTGCGTGGCAAGCTTGTCGATTGGGCATTCGAGACCGACACGGGAAGCCGTGTTTTCTGCTATGCAGCGACGGCTTCTTCAAATCGATTCGCATGCCATATCATTTCCGATACGCCATACGCACGATGCGAGGTCGTCGCATGGCACGCATGCCGCACGAACCGTGCGACACGCGTGCACATCTACCGGTTACTTCGAGATGGTTTCGAGCGCGATGCCCTTCGTGCGGGGCCCCATGAGCCCGATCGCGGCCATCACGATCACCATCGCGCCCGCGATGAACGCGAACACGCCGAACGTACCGAAGCCCTTCAGCACGGCCGCGATCACGAACGACGAGAAGATCGCCGAGAAGCGGCTCCACGAATAGACGAAGCCGACGGCCCGTGCGCGGATCGACGTCGGGAACAGCTCGGCCTGATACGCGTGGAAGCTGTACGACATGATGTTGCTCGCGAGCGTGAGGCCGATGCCGAGCACGATCAGGAATGCGCCCACCGTCGTCTGGCTGAACAGCAGCCCGCAGACGACGATCGCCGCCGCCATCGCGACGATCACCGACTTGCGCTCGAAGCGGTCGGCGATCACGAGGCCGATCAGCGGGCCGATCGGCGCGGCGAGCGCGATCACGCTCGAATACATCAGGCTCGACGTGATCGTGATGCCCTGCTTGATCAGCAGCGTCGGCACCCAGTTCGCGAAGCCGTAGAAGCCGACCGTCTGGAACACGTTGAAGATGGTCATCATGATCGTGCGGCTGCGATACGGCTGCACCCACATGTCGCGAAAGCTGCCGCGCGGCGGAACGGGCTCCGCAGGCGCGGGCGGCGGCAGCGGCCGTCCGTATTCGGCTTCGACCTTCGCCTCGAGTGCACGCATGATGCGATCGGCTTCGTCGACCCGCCCCTGCTGCGCGAGCCAGCGCGGGCTTTCCGGCAGTTCGCGGCGAATCCACCACACGAACAGCGCGCCGTGCGCGCCGATCAGCACGACCCAGCGCCAGCCATCGAGGCCGAACGGGGCGTGCGGCACGAGCAGGTACGCGAGGAACGCAACCACCGGCACCGCGACGAACCCGACCGCCTGCTCGCATGCGAACGCGCGGCCGCGGATCTGCTTCGGTACGAGCTCGGAAATGTACGTGCCGATCGTCACCATCTCGACGCCGAGGCCGAGGCCGACGACGAAGCGCCAGAAGTTCAGCCCGGCGGCGGTGTCCTGGAACGCCATCACGACGTTGGCGGCCGTGTACCACAGCAGCGACCACGTGAAGATCGCGCGGCGGCCGAAGCGGTCGGCGAGGAAGCCGCACGCGATCGTGCCGATGAAGAGCCCGGAGAACAGCGCGGCGATGAAGCTCGCGACGCCCGTGGTGCCGAACAGGCCGTGCGTCGTCGCGGAGAGAATCCCGCTTTTCACGAGGCCTGGGGCGACGTAGCCGCTATAGAGCAGGTCGTAGAGTTCGAAGAAGAAGCCGAGGCTCAGCAGGACGACGAGCTTCCAGACGGTGCGGGTGGGCGGCAGGCGGTCGAGGCGGGCCGAGATGGAGCCGGGGTCGACGGGTGAGGAATGGGCAGGTGCCTGCGAAAGGCTGTCTGTTGAGGCCATCGTGGGCGCGTCTCCTGATCGTGTCGTGTTGTTGTCCGGCGACCAGCGAGCCGCCGTCGGGCGAATCGCTGCATTGTACCGGCACGTCCGTCCGGCGCGCGCGCGCCCCGGCCCCGATATCCGGAACGCGACGACGGGCCGGCCGCACCCGGCCGCCGAACCGCTTCGGACACCCCATTTTTGCGCCGGTCAATGTGTAACTTGCGTAACCGTCTGTCGGGTACGGAAAACGCGCCAGAACAGCCATCTGTCGCCGCACCGTGGCGCCACCGCCCCCACCGTCCGGGCCTGGTGCATCGTTTCGCGCGGTTGCGCGCCGCCGGAATCGCCACAAACGGGGTACGCAATCGGGACAACCACGCGTTCCACACCCCGGTAACATGCTACCGGGCCAACCACCGGCTTCCGGGCGCCTTTCGGCGACCGGCATTGTCGGCAAATCGTAAGCATTCCATGTTCATACAACGACTATCCACCTACGCCCGCCGGATCGCGCTGATCGCATTGCTGCAGTTCGCGGCGATCGCGACCGCGTCGGCGTTTCCGGCGGCCGCATCGGCCCCGCTGGCGAGCGGCGTCGGCGCGCCCGTCCCGGCCATCTCGCTGAACGACGCCGTCGCGCAGCTCAAGCAGATGCAGGCCGAACTGGACCGCATCAAGCAGCAGACCTCGACCGCGTCCAACAGCAAGGAACTGGACGGGCTCAGCGACTCGACGCAGGAGCTGAGCACCGATGTCGAGAAGCTGCAGAGCGATCTCGTTCCGCAGCGTGCGCAGATCCAGGGGCAACTCGACGTGCTCGGCCCCCCGCCTGCCGAGGGCGCCGCGCCGGAAACGCCGGCCGTCGCGAAGCAGCGGGCCACGCTGAACGCGCGCAAGACACAGATCGATGCCGCGCTGAAGCAGGCCGCCGACCAGAAGACCAGCCTCACGAACCTGAACGAGCAGTTCGCGAAGCTGCATCGCGGCCTGCTGAAGAACCAGCTCGCGTTCCGTTCGGGCGGCATTTTCAGTGCGCAGTTCTGGCTGCCGCTGTTCCATCTCGCGCCGGACGACGCCCAGCGGCTCGGAGACTTCGACGAAGAAATGCTCGACATGCTGCGCTCGTCGTGGGTGCCCGGACAAAAAGCGATCACCGTGCTGCTGCTGGTCGCCGCGTTCGCGGCATGGATGGGCGGCCGCCGGCTCATCGAGCGCGGGCTCGCATGGTTCTGCGTGAACCGCCTGCCGGCCACCCGCTTGCGCCGCAGCGCGCTGGCGCTGTCGACCGCGCTGTCGACACTGCTGGCAACCGCCCTCGCCGTCCAGATCCTTTACCTCGCCGTCGCGCGCCATTACGACCTCACGCCGGCGCTGACCGATCTGTGGGACCAGTTCGCGAAGCTCGCCGCAACCTGCGCACTGATCGCCGGGCTCGGCCGTGCGCTGCTCTGCACCAAGCATCCGTCGTGGCGCCTGCCCGCGCTCGCCGATCCCGTCGCGCTCGCGATGAAGCCGTTCCCCGGCATCCTCGCCGCGCTGCTGCTGGTGTCCGGCACGCTCGAATCGATCAACCGGATCGTCGACACCAGCCTGTCGGTCACGCTGTTCGGCCGCGGGATCGTGTCGCTGGTCGTCGCGGTGACGGTCGGTGCGTCGCTGCTGCGCTCGAACCGCGCGCGCAGCGTGCTCGCGGCCGCCGGCGAAGCGCCCGAGCAGCGCTCGACGCTCGCCGGGCTGATCCACGCCGCCGTCACGCTGGCCATCGTCGCGACCCTGGTCGCGCTGCTGATCGGCTACATCACGGTCGCGCGCTTCATCACCTACGAACTCGTGTGGTTCGAGATCGTGCTGGGCGCCACCTACATCCTGATCCAGTTGACGCGCGACGCGAGCGAAAGCCTGTTCTCGTCGAGCCTGCCGACGGGCCAGCAGATCAAGCACCTGTTCGCGCTCGAGGATCGTCACCTCGACCAGGCCCGCACGGTCCTGTCCGGTTTCGGCACGAGCCTGCTGATGCTGATCGCGGCCATCGCGCTGCTGACGGGCGGTTTCGGCACGACGCCGGGCGACCTGCTCGACAGCGCGGTCGCGATGATCGGCAGCCAGCGGCTGCAGAGCCTGAACATCATGCCCGACCGGATCATGAACGCCGTGATCGGGTTCGCGATCGGCTTCTACCTGCTGCGCTCGCTGCGCCGCTGGCTCGACAGCGAGTTCATGCCCGCGCTCGGCATGGATACCGGGATGCGCGTGTCGCTGATCACGCTGTTCACCAACGTCGGCTACGTGCTGCTCGTGCTGATGACGCTCGGGCTGCTCGGCGTCAGGTGGAACAACCTCGCGTGGATCGTCAGTGCGTTGTCGGTGGGTATCGGTTTCGGCCTGCAGGAGATCGTGAAGAATTTCGTGTCGGGGCTGATCCTGCTGACCGAGCGCCCGGTGAAGGTGGGCGACATGATCAGCATCGCGGGCGTCGAAGGCGACATCCGCCGCATCAATGTGCGCGCGACCGAGATCCAGCTCAGCGACCGTTCGACCGTGATCGTGCCGAACTCGCAACTGATCTCGCAGAACCTGCGCAACGTGACGATGGGCAACAGCACGCAGGGCGTCGCGACGCTGGTGCTGACGTTCCCGCTGAACACCGATCCCGAGCAGGTGCGCGACCTGCTGCTCGAAGCGTATCGCTCGCATGAGGCGATTCTCGAGAAACCGGCGCCGTCGGTGACGTTCAGCCAGCTCACGCCGGACGGCATCACGCTGAGCGTGACGGGTTACGTGTCGAGCCCGCGGATCGCAAGTTCGACGAAGAGCGATCTGCTGTTCGAGATCCTGAAGCAGTTGCGCGCGGCGGGGATCACGCTGTCGAGCCCGCAAATGCTGGTCGTGCAGAACATGCCGGCGGTGGAGCAGTGAGAAAAGACGGTCCGCCGCGCACGGCGGCCGTCTCTACCGTCGCCTGCTGCGCTACCGGAGCGCCCACCGCCCCATGACACCTGCGCTGGCAAACAGCCGAAGCCGTGCCGCTTCCCACTCGGCCTGCGTTCGCACCCGTTCCTGGCGTGCATCTGAAAGCGCCGCCTGCGCCGAAAGCAGTTCCAGAATGTCACCGGCGCCGAGCGCGTAACGATTGCGCGCCGATGCCAATGCTGCTTCCGCAGCAGCCAGCAAGCGTGCGGACACATCCAGGTTGTCCGCGGTCGTCTCAGCATCAGCATGGGCCTTCAGGACATCGCGCAGAATCTGCTGTTGCGTATCGAGAAGCCGTGCGTGCGCCTGTTCAACCTGAGCCTGCGCTCCGCGTATCCGGTACGTGCGAGAAAATCCCTCAAAGAACGGAATCGTCAAAGTGAGGCCGATGCTTGTCTGCGTCGCCCGCACCGACTGCAATCCCTGATTCGGATAGCCGTTCCTCGACAACGTGCCGCTCAGATCCAGTGTCGGCATCCCCTCCGACCGAACAGTCGTCACTTTCGCTTCGGCAGCCTTCCATTGGGCCCGAGCCGCCTTGATTTCCGGGTGAGAGCTTTCCGCCACGCTAAGCCACTCGCTCAGCTGGCGCCCAGCATCCATCGCAACCGGCACGACGGCCTCCTCGACCTCGATCCGTGTACCCACAGGCAGCCCCGTCGTAAAAACCAGTTCTGCACGTGCGCGAGCCACGTCCCCGCCAGCGCGTCGTGCTGCTAGCGTCGCCTTGGCCAACGCCGTCTCCGCCTGCAACGCGTCTGCTCGGGATGCGACGCCCCGTGCCAGCCGCTGACGCGATGCCCTCAATGTCGCCTCGGCCAATGCAGCGGACTCGGTACGCGCCACAAACGCCGCTTGCGCATTCTGGAAATCGAAATAGCTTCCGATGACCTCCACAACCGTCTTTTGCATCGCGGTATCGTGACCAGCCAACGCAGCCGTCAGCAGTTGTTGCGCCGCGGCGCGGTTCGCGGCCCGCCCACCAAAGTCGAGTAACCGCCAGTTCAGGCTCGCGTTCGATGTCCTGCCGGCGCCGCGCGTATTCATCGTTGGTACATCCGGATATCGGTTATAGGTCGTCAGTTGGCTGATCGATCCGCTGACGGTCGGAAGCCACGCCGATCGGGCTTCGCCCAGTGCGGCCGCCTGGATCTTGATCGATGCCCATGCAACCCGAATTCGCGGACTGAGGCAAAGTGCGAGGTCGATTGCATCACCAATCGTCAGCGGCTTCGTCAGGTCGACGGATGAAGGGCACCCAATCGGCGTGTCGTCACCCGGCAATCGCGGCCCGACATCCAGCATGGGCGGACGAGTCAGCAACGGATCGACGAAGCCGTCCGGAATACCACGCGTTTCTGCGTTGCATGCAATCGAGATGAACATCAGGCCGCAGATCCACCAACGCACACCGGTGCCACTCATGTTCCTAGCGCTCACGCAAACTCTCCCGCGCGTGCTGCAGCAACGGCGACAGCACATACTCGATCACCCGTCGCGTACCGGTTCTGATCTCGGCACTGCCCGACATGCCCGGCGACAGTGCGATCTTGCGACCATCTACCACCAGCGCCGAGCGATCGAGCACAACCCGCACCGAGTAGACAAGGCCCTTCTTCTCATCGTCTATCGCATCGCGCGAAACGTGACTCACTGTCGCCGACAGCGTGCCGTACTTCGTGTATTCGAATGCGTCGATCTTCACGCTTGCGGCCTGCCCTTCCTTCACGAAGCCGATATCCCGGTTGTCGACGAACGCCTCCATTTCCACCGAGCCGTCTCGCGGCACGATCTGCATCAGCGGCTGCGCGGCCGGCACCGCTGTCCCGATGGTATGAACGGCAAGCTGCTGGACAGTTCCGTCGATCGGTGCGGTGAGGCGCAGCAGTTCTCCATGCGCCTCCGCTCGCCGCACGTCTCCCGCCGACGCATCGATGATTCGTTGCGCGTCATTCAGTGCATCCTGTGTATTCCTGCGCGTCTCGGCCACCAGGGCCGCGCGTTGGTGACGTGCATCCGCAAGCTGCCCCGCTGCATCGATGCGCTGCTGCTCGGCCTCGATCCATGCGTGCTCCGCAACGTCACGAGACTTCATCAGCTCGGCATAGTCGTCAGCACGACGCGCCGCAAGCGGAGCTGCCTGACCGTACCGACGAATTTCGCCGTCGAAACGATTCCGTCGGGCGACGAAATCGCGCCATTGATCCAGCAGATGTCGCTCGACCTCGCGCCGGCGCTCGGGCGACACGCCTTCGACATCTGCCAGTCGGGGTTGTCGCCCAGTGTCAATCGCATCGATCAACGCGCGGGCACGCTCGGCTTGCAGAACCGCATTCAGCCGGTCTCCGTCCGCTCGCTGACGTTCGGCGTCGATCACGCGTGTATCGAGATCGATCAGCGCGTCACCGGTCTTCACGACCTGTCCGTCTCGCACGTGCAACGCTCGCACGCTAGCGACCTCGACCGCCGCCAGTGTCTTCGTTCGGGACGCTGGAATGATCTTGCCTCCACCGTCGACGACGATGTCGATTTTCCCGAAATACGACCAGACGATTGCCGTCGTCACGAGCAGAATGAGGATGCGTGCGACCCACCGTCCCGCCGGCGAAACAGGTGCCGCCTGCACAGACAGCGCCGCCGGCAAGAATTCGGCCTCGTTCGCGTTGAATGCCGGCAGCGTCATCCGATGGCGTCGCTTCCAGCAGTGACGCCAGACATCGCGATAACGCCCGAACAGTTCGCGCCAGGCCCCTGCCTGCTGTCGCACGCTCATGTCCGCGCCTCCGCTACGTCGCGACCGCCCTGTTGCAGCGAATACAAGTGTGCGTAGATGCCATCCTGCTTGAGCAGCAGTATGTCGTGCGTACCGCTTTCCACGATCTGCCCGCGATCCATCACGAGAATCCGGTCGGCGTCGCGCACGGCAGAGAGCCGATGCGCAATGATCAGCACCGTGCGCCGTGCGCAGATGTCGCGCATGTTGGCCTGTATGACGGCCTCGGATTCGTAGTCGAGCGCGCTGGTCGCCTCGTCGAATATCAGGATGCGTGGATCGGTCATCAACGCGCGAGCAATGGCGATGCGCTGACGCTGTCCGCCCGAGAGCCCGGTGCCATGCTCACCGACGAGCGTGTCGTAACCCTCGGGAAGCTCGCAAATGAACTCGTGCGCACCAGCCAGCGTCGCTGCATCGATCACTGCGTTGATCGACGCAGTCGGTCGCGCCAACGCGATGTTGTCCCGGACCGAACGGTTGAACAGCATGTTTTCCTGCAGAACAACGCCTATCTGCTGCCGGAGACTCGCCGTATCGACCACGGCGATATCGTGTCCGTCGACCAGCACGCGCCCGCGATCCGGTACGTAGAGCCGTTGCGCGAGCTTGGTCAGCGTGCTTTTGCCCGACCCGGAGCGGCCCACGATGCCGATGACTTCCCCTGCCGCGATCCTGACGGAGATCTGCCGGATGACATCACTCGCATCCGGCCGATAGCGAAACGATACCTGGTCGAATTCGATAGCACCGTCGAGACGCGGCACCCGCGTCTTTCTGGCGGCTGTTTCGGGCGCGGTGTTCAGGATATCCCCGAGGCGCCCCATCGAAATCCCCACCTGTTGAAAGTCGTTCCACAGCTGCGCGAGACGCAGTATCGGGCTGGACACCTGCCCCGCCAGCATGTTGAACGCGACGAGCTCGCCGACGGTCAACCTGCCGTCAATCACCAGCGTGGCACCTAGCCACATGATCGCCGCCGTCACCAGCTTGCTGATCAACATCACGCCACCGCTCGCAATCGTGGCAACGTTGGTCGCGGCCAGGCCCGCACTCACATAGGCGGCCAGTTGACGATCCCATCGATCCGTCCAGCGCGGTTCGAGTGCCATTGCCTTGACCGTGTCGATCCCGCTGATGGTTTCGACGAGGAACGACTGATTCTCTGCCCCCTTGTTGAACTTCTCGTTCAGGCGACGCCGAATGACCGGCGTAAACACGATCGACAACAGCACATACAGCGGAATCGAAACAACGACAATCAACGTGAGCCATGCGCTGTACCAGAGCATCACGCCGAGGAAAACGAACGAGAACGCGAGATCCATCACAAGCGTGACGGCGTTGCCAGTGAGAAACGCGCGAATGTTCTCCAACTCGCGAATGCGGGCGACAGAGTCGCCGACCCGACGCGCCTGAAACCAGGCGAGCGGCAAAGCCAGCAAATGACGGAAGAGCCGTGCGCCTAGCTCGACGTCGATCTTGCTGCTGGTATGCGCGAAGACCCACGCTCGTATCCCCGAAAGCGCAGCTTCGAACAGCGTCGCGCAAATCAGCCCCACGGCGATCACGTTCAACGTCTTCATCGCGTGGTTGACCAGCACCTTGTCCATCACCACCTGGAAGAACAGCGGCGTGGCGAGGGCAATCAATTGCAACACCAGAGAGATCGCGAGGACTTCGCCGAGCAGTTTCCGGTACGTGACGATTGCCGGAATGAACCAGCTGAAATCAAAGCGCGCCAGCGCACCTGCAATGCTTCTCTTGCTCGTGAAATAGATGAACTCGCCAGTCCAGAACTCCAGCAAATGCTCCCGCGTCACCACGGTCGGCGCCTCACCCGGAAACTGGATAAGCACCCGAGGCGCACGCGTTCCATCCCCGGCCTGATACTGCCCGACCACGAAATAGCGCCCGTCGCCTTTAGCCTGCGCGACAGCAGGCAACGGCGCCCGATCCAGCCGTTCGGGGTTCTGTTGCACGATCCGGGCCGTCATGCCGAGCGAACGCGCGCCCCGCAGGATCGTCTGAGTATCAAAACGGCCGAAGCCGAATTCATGCCGCAACGCGGCTTCGTCGGCTGCGATGCCGTGCAGGCTCGCCATGGTTAGAACGACGGCGAGACCGGAGTCGACATCCTGCGTCGATGATGACGCTGGATGCTGGAGAATAGAACTGTCCATGAGGGGAAAGGCGAGGCAAGGAAGGGAATGCGGTACGGTCAGGCAGCGATCCGCCCGGTCTGACGTGACGTGCGACCGGACGGATTGACCTCCAGGAACAGGAATTAACGCCAGCTCGTCGCAAGCGTCGGTGCAAGCGCAGCCTGATACTCCGGGGACAGCGTCACGGCCCCCGCTGACGGCGGAGACCAGACGGCCATGGCCTGTACCAGCTTTTCGACATCGGCATTAACGAGCGTCCGGCCATCGTCCACCCGAATCTGCTCGATCTGATACCGGGAGCCCAGATACCAGTCCCGGACCGTGGCCGTATCGCTGGTGCCGAGGATGCTGATCTCGAGATCGTTACCGACGTGGCGGAACCACAATTGATCAGCGGACACACCGGCTCCGATGCTGATTACATCGTTGTTGCCGAGCGTCTCGTCATCGTCCCGGATCGTGTCGCGTCCGGACCCTCGACCGAATCGGTAGGTGTCGTTGCCCAGGCCACCGACCAGGATGTCATTGCCGGCGCCGCCGTCGAGAACATTGTTGCCCCGGTTGCCGATGATCGTGTTGTCGAGTGCATTTCCGATACCGTCGATGTCCTCGTTCCAAAGCTTCAGTGCCTCGGCCGTGTAGATCGCATAGGCATTGGGTACATTCGCAGCCGACCTGAGTTCCTGAATGCTGATATAGCGAGTCATGTCGCTGACGCGCTGGCGGCCCGAGTCCGCGATATAGAAGCCTTTCAGTTCGCCGTTGGACTCCCCATATACCGCGCCAGTCACGGTAACAACGTGATTCACGCCGCCACCGTCGAGATAAGCGCTATCTCCCCAAAGCCGGCCCGAGTTCAGCGCCAGTATCACGCCGCGGCCGCTACGGATGAGGTTCGCGACCGCCTGCTCGTCGTATCCTGCAAGCAAACTGTTCGCAATGCCATAACTCTTCAGCAGTGCCTGTTGCTGAACGTAATTCGATCCGCCGCGCTGATAGTCCGTTGCAGTCGGACTGGTGACTGCCCATTGGTTGTCGATCGCGCGCCTGACGACCTCTCCCTCGGTGGTCGGCGTGCCGGTCTGCGTGAGCAGATTCGCGATCGACGTCAGTGCACATGTCCCCTGGAACCTCGGAACAGCGTCACCCTGCATGTAGTCCAGTTCGTTGGCCTTCGGATACCCGTATACGTGAACGGCCACGCCGTCGACGAGCCCTTTCTCCGGCTTGCCGAAATCCAGCAGATTCAGGTTCTCGACGTGATCGCCCAGCGTGTAGCTGATCTTGCTCTGGACCGTGTCGATGCCCTCGTCCGCCAGCTCAACCACCCTATCGCCGACGTTGTCGACGTAGTAGGTATCGTTGCCTTTCCCGCCGATCATCGTGTCCGCGCCCGTGACGCCATCGAGGATGTTGTCGGCACTGTTGCCGACGATCCGGTTGTCGAGCGCATTGCCGGTGCCGTTGATGGCGAATCCTTCGACGAGGCGCAACTCCTCGATGTTGGCATTGAGGATGTAGTTTGCGCTGCTGATCACCGTGTCGTAACCTTCGTTCGCATACTCGAGGATCACGTCGTTGACACTATTGACGATGTAGGTATCGTTGCCCAGCCCGCCTTCCATGTGATCCGCGCCTGCACCGCCATCGAGATAATCGTCACCGAGGCCACCGAGCAGCGTATCGTTGCCCTCGCCACCGTACAGATAGTCGTCGTCGGATTCGCCGGGGGCCAGCGTTCTCTTCGCCTCGTTGTTCCCTGTAAAGCCAACCAGCAGATCGTCGCCCGCGCCGCCGTACAGAATGTCGTTTCCAAGCTGACCGAACAGGCGATCGTTGCCATCGCCGCCGTAGAGCCGGTCGTTGCCGTCGCCGCCCTGCAGTTCGTCGTTGCCGGCCTCGCCGTAAAGCAGATCGTTGCCGAGGCCGCCCAGGATCAGGTCGTTGCCGGCTCCGCCGTAAATCGTGTCGTCATCGGTTTCCCCCGCCGACAACCATTGCTTCGCGTCGTTCGAAGCGGTGAACCCGACGAGGATGTCGTCGCCGTCACCTCCCCAGATCACGTCATTTCCGGATCCGCCAAAGATCTTGTCGTTGCCGGCGTCACCCGAGAGTGCGTCGTTGCCGTTACCGCCGTTCAACTCGTCGTCGCCCGCGCCACCGAAAAGCCTGTCGTCGCCGTCGCCGCCCTCCAGGAAATCATGGTCGTTGCCGCCGTCGAGGTAATCGTTCCCGAGTCCGCCATACAACGCGTCGTTGCCGTTGCCGCCATACAGTACGTCGTTGTCGGATTCGCCCCACGACAACGTTTGCTTCGCATCGTTGCTTGCGGTGAAGCCGACAAGCACATCGTCGCCGTCGCCACCCCAGATCACGTCGTCGCCGGCTTCACCGAAAATGCGATCGTGGCCGGCCTCGCCGAGCAGCCTGTCGTTCCCCTCGTTGCCGTGCAATTCGTCGTTGCCGGCACCACCGAACACCGTGTCATCGCCTCGGCCGCCGTTGACGAAATCCGCGCCGTCGCCGCCATCCATGTAGTCGTTGCCGAGACCACCCCACATCCGGTCGTTTCCTGCGCCACCGTACATGACGTCGTCGTCTGTTTCGCCCGGTGCGAGTGTCTGCTTGCTTTCGTTCGATGCGGTAAAACCCATCATGACGTCATCGCCGTCGCCACCGTTCATGATGTCGTTGCCGGCCTGGCCGAACAGGAAGTCATTCCCGGCGCCACCGTCGAGCACGTCGTTGCCGGCGCCCCCCTGAAGTTCGTCGTTACCTTCCTCCCCATACAATCTGTCGTCGCCGTCATAGCCGTACAACGTATCGTTGCCCGTGCCGCCCCACAGATTGTCGTTGCGCCAGCTACCGCCCATCACGTCGTCGCCGTCACCGGCGAGGAAATTCACGAGCAGGCTGCTGTTGATCCAATGGCCGTACGACGCGTAGTAATTTGCATCGAACACGTCGTTTCCGTCCGTGCCGATCAGGTAGCTTCGATTGTCGTTGTTGACCTTGATCTGGTTCTTGCCGAACGGGATGAACTGGCTGGAGTTGATCAAGTACACGTTGTCGTTGTCGCGTAATGCGCGATAGTTCGAGAACGGAACCATCGGAGCAAGGTAGATTCTCCCCGGCTGGCCGGCGACGTCGCTTCCCTTGGACGGCGCAGGGATGGGTGCCGCCGCGTACCGGCTGTTGCCTCGGGTCACGAGGTCGTAATCCGTCTCGCGGATCTCCGAAATGCCGGCCTGACCCAGCGTCCGAAACTCGCCGGCGTCGCCAATGCCGTCCTCGTTGACATCGACCCAGACCTGCAGGCCGTTCAATTCAGCGCCGGAGAGCTTGCCGTCGCGGTTGACGTCGAGGGAGCGGAGCTTGTCGGCGTTCAGGCCTTGCCGGTTCGCGTCCAGCAACGTCGGTGTTCTGACCGCAATCGAGGCTGCGGTGTCCAGCGCCGCGCTCTTTGCTTCGTAGAAGGCGCCGATCGGATTGTGCCAGCCAGGCGGCATGGTAAACCCGTAGTCGTTCTTGCCACCGTACGTCAACGTTTGCGAGATGACCTGACTGAGATTTAAATATCCTGCACTACTAAGTAATCCGGCGGCGCGAAATCGAGAAAGCAGGCTATCAGCAAGGATGGCATCTCGTGCGTTGGACAGATCGTAGCGCTGGCCATTGTTCAGGAGGAAGTTGCGATCGGAGGTGCCGTCGCCGTTGGTGTCTTCGCGTATTACGCTTGCGCCGTTGCCGATGCGGGTTTCGGTTTTGATGTTGTCGAATGTGCCATCGCCGTTGGTGTCGGTTCGAGTGGTCGTAACTCGACCATCATCGGCATAACGGATCTCCTGAAGCCTGGCGCCGCTAGTCGCGAACCGCACATATTCCGCCATCTGGCCATTCGGACCATATAGCGTTGCGGAGCTCAGAGCCCCGCTGTTGTACATATTGGTCTGCGTCGCGCCGGTAGAGAACGTCAACGTCGTGGTCTTGATGAAACCTGTGACGTAATCCAGCGAATAGCTCATTCCGATAACCGGCGCTTGTGACAAACGCTTAGCCGACGCGCCATAAGCCGCGCCATTTTGCTCATAGTACGTGATATCGGGATCTGCACCCGGACTTGCGCGAGCCAGGTAATTTCCTGCCACCTCGATCATGACCTTCTCCAACACGTCGGCAGGCATCTTCCCGATGTTCGCGTCATAGATCTTCGTGAGCGCGCCATTGAGATCGAATCCAGGAGCAGCGTGGTGATCTGGGCGGTCTCCCAATACAGGAATTATTTCCCCACCGTTTTTTGAGATTTCTCGGGCCACTAACCAGTTGTTATAGGCAGCCTCGGCTTCTTTTATCAATCCAACCGAGGCTGACAGATGAAAATCGTCGCGCATTTCGGCCGCGTGATACTTCTCGCGAGCTTGGTCACGGGCGTTGTTGATGTAGTGGCCGATTTCGTGACTAAGGATACCGACGAAAACGCTTGGATCAAGATTTTTGTATGCGCCCCCATTATATCTTCCAAAAACAATTCCAGGATCATTCCTCCGCCAAAATATTCCATCAGCGTCATTTGAAACCTCAATTTTCTGAACAGCGCCGCTTCTAACATCCGACTCGTACGTCAACAGCTGCCGAACAAGGACTTCACTTTTATTAATAAGATCAATCACCTCACGCTCAAGACACAAATCCCCAAACATTTCCTCACGACCGCTTATGAAAGCCATATCACCCCCTTCTATAAATTCCTTGATTCAAACCCACGCGACTGAGACATCCACCAAAACCAAACCTGAAAGATATTCGAATCAATCCATTTCCACTCGGATTGTAAGTAACCCCATCATTTCCATATTTAATAAAATCCCTCCCTCCAACACCAAACACATCAAATACATCAATTTTCGTCATACATATTCTCCCAGTTTCTATCTGAAAGCCCAGCAACACCCGTGTTGGATCGTCATTTTTCGGATAAAAAATACCGTAATTGAATTGACTTCTATCTCCATACTCTTTCGCCTGACGAGTCACACCACGCTCTACTCGATGCCCTGAAACATTCCGCTCACCAATGTTCCGAACATCCTCTTCTTCTCTAACATAAAAATCTACGCGCAGCTTCTTACCAACCATGTCAGCATTTGTCAGATCATTAGAATCAACAACGCTCTTTATATCTCGAAGAAAATCACCTTGACTGCGAATTGGGACTTCGTCGACCGACAGCGAAGCACATCCCGAAATAACAAATATGGCAAGCAACTTCATCGAAGCCAGAAATTTACTGATGCTCAGCCGGGTTTCAGAAACGTCAATCTGACCGTGCGCCGGGAGTTCACTACCGCTCTTATTCCGTTTATGCCAGCACCATTTTTCCATACGGATATCTAATAAATATTTCCAATTTCTATCAACTCGAAGATCAGAATCACCCTACCTACCAACGAAATCCAACATCACAAAGATATAGAAAGAATTGAAAGAAAACAAGAAATCCATTTATTTTCATACATATACGAATCATTAGAAACGATTCCGTACTTGTCCGACTCCTCGTTTCCGGAACTTCACCGACGATCCAACTCGCGCTGAAACACCTCAGAACATGCCATCCAAACCTGCCAACCCATCAATCGTTTCCCCGAAAACAAAAAAGCCGGCGCATGGCCGGCTTTTCCGCTTGAAACAATAGCGACTCTATATCCATCTCAATCTGAAATCAGCGCCAGTAACACGCCAATCCCGCCCCGCATCAAACGTCGAACTTAACCCCCTGCGCCAGCGGCAGCTGACGGCTGTAGTTGATCGTGTTCGTCGCACGGCGCATGTAAGCCTTCCACGCATCCGAACCCGACTCACGGCCGCCGCCCGTTTCCTTCTCGCCGCCGAACGCGCCGCCGATCTCCGCGCCGCTCGTGCCGATGTTCACGTTGACGATCCCGCAGTCGCTGCCCGCTGCCGACATGAACTGCTCGGCCTCGCGCATGTCGTTCGTGAAGATCGCCGACGACAGCCCTTGCGGCACCGCGTTGTGCAGTTCGACCGCATCGTCGAAGTTGTCGTAGACCATCACGTACAGGATCGGTGCGAACGTTTCGCGCTCGACCACCGCCGATTGCTTCGGCATCCGCACGATGGCCGGACGCACGTAGTACGCATCCGCGTGACCGACGTCGACGCGCTCGCCGCCCTTCACCTCGCCGCCCTGCTCGCGTGCGTCGCCCAGCGCCTTCTGCATTGCATCGAACGACGCGCGATCGACCAGCGGGCCGACCAGCGTACCTTCTTCAAGCGGGTTGCCGACCTTCACCGACGTGTAGGCCTTCTCGATGCGCGGCAGCAGCTGTTCGACAAGGCTGCGATGCACGATCAGGCGGCGCAGCGTCGTGCAGCGCTGGCCGGCCGTGCCGACCGCCGCGAACGTGACCGCACGCACCACGAGATCCAGATCCGCGCTCGGCGCGACGATCATCCCGTTGTTGCCGCCGAGTTCGAGGATGCCGCGCGCGAGACGCTGGCTCAGCACCTTCGCGACTTCCTGGCCCATCCGCACGCTGCCCGTCGCGCTGACGACCGGCACCTTCTTCGATGCCGTCAGCACCTCGCCGACATCGCGCATGCCGAGCACCAGCTGGCTCAGCTCCGCCGGCGCGACGCCCGGGTGGGTCTTTTCGAATTCGCGGATCGCCTTCTGCAGCAGCACGTGGCATGCGATCGCGGTAAGCGGCGTCTTCTCGGACGGCTTCCACACGACCGAATCACCGCACACGAATGCGAGCGCCGCGTTCCACGCCCACACGGCGACCGGGAAGTTGAACGCCGAGATCACGCCGCACACGCCGATCGGGTGCCACGTTTCCATCATCCGGTGGCCCGGGCGCTCGGATGCGATCGTGAGGCCGTAAAGCTGGCGCGACAGACCGACCGCGAAATCGCAGATGTCGATCATTTCCTGCACTTCGCCGAGGCCTTCCGACGTGATCTTGCCGGCTTCGAGCGTGACGAGGCGGCCGAGCTCGGCCTTGTGCTCACGCAGCACGTTGCCGAACACGCGCACGAGTTCGCCGCGCACCGGCGCCGGCACCGTGCGCCACTTGAGGAATGCGTCGTGCGCGGCGTCGATCTTGCGCTCGGCGTCGGCGGGCGTGTCGACGGCCAGCGTCGCGAGCGTCGCGCCGTCGAGCGGCGAACGCGCGGTCAGCGCATTGCCTTTCCACTGGGCGAGATCGATATCGAGCGCGGCAAGAATGTCGTTGAATTGCATCACTTCCTCTTCAGGGACAGATTGATCGGTGCGGCGGCAGCGCCGCCCGCGTGATTCGATTGGAGCGCGTTCGCGCGCCCTGTGCAAGCGGATGCGCCGCGCGGCAGGCCCGGTGCGCCATTCGGCGCATCGCGCCGCGCCGCCGCCGGAAGCCCGGCTGGACGGCGCGCTCCCGCCTCGCAAGGCACGATCCATGAAACACATTGTCGGTGGCCACAAGTCGGGCCGCTATTGATATTAACTCACGACTTCATTCCGAAAGCGCAACACCTCCGTACGTTGGATCGATGCGTTTTCGTACCGATATCGGACGCTTCCCAAGCCTGCAGACAGGCTATCGGACAGGTCGGGACAAGACGCAAGTTGATGACAAAGCCGCATCACCCTGTGCGGAAATATCGTTTGCTGCCTGCTCATCCGGCCCACACAATCGGGGCGACGTCGAGGTGCAATGCACCCGGCGCGCCGCCGGCCGCCATGACGGCTGCCGGACGACAGACGAAGGCGACACGCATCGCGGCCCGGTTCATCCGGCCCGTTCCAGCACCGCATCACCGCTGCCCGGCCCGCGGCCGGCAACGCGTCGCGCTTCGTCACCGAAAAACAATCCCGGAGACAGCGCCCAGCGCCCGCCATGCATTCAGATGCCCGCCCCGATTCACCCCGTCCGTCCGGCTCGCCGCCCGCGAAGCCGTCCCTCCACCGTGCGCTGCAGGCCCGCCATCTGCGGATGATCGCGATCGGCGGCTCGATCGGCACGGGCCTGTTCGTCGCGTCCGGCGCGTCGATCTCGCAGGCCGGCCCCGGCGGCGCGATGCTCGCGTACATGGTGATCGGCCTGATGGTCTATTTCCTGATGACGAGCCTCGGCGAGATGGCCGCGTTCATGCCCGTGTCGGGCTCGTTCGCGACCTACGGCGCGAAGTTCGTCGACGAAGGCTTCGGCTTCGCGCTCGGCTGGAACTACTGGTACAGCTGGGCCGTCACGTTGGCGGTGGAACTGGTCGCCGCGCAGCTCGTGATGAACTACTGGTTCCCGCACGTGCCGGGCATGTGGTGGAGCGCGCTGTTCCTCACGTTGATCTTCGCGCTCAACGCGCTGTCGGTGCGCGGCTTCGGCGAAGCCGAGTACTGGTTCGCGCTGATCAAGGTGCTGACTGTGCTCGCATTCGTGGGCGTCGGCCTGCTGATGATCTTCGGGATCATGCAGGGCGGCCCGAGCGCGGGCTGGGGCAACTTCACGATCGGCGACGCGCCGTTCGCCGGCGGCTGGGCGACGATGCTCGGCGTCGCGATGATCGCGGGCTTCTCGTTCCAGGGCACTGAAATGATCGGCGTCGCGGCCGGCGAATCGGAAAATCCGCGCACGACGATCCCGCGCGCGGTGAGCCAGATCTTCTGGCGCATCCTGCTGTTCTACGTGTTCGCGATCTTCGTGATCGGCGTGCTGATTCCCTATACCGACCCGAGCCTGTTGAAGAGCGACGTGACCGACATCGGCGTGAGCCCGTTCACGCTCGTGTTCCGCCACGCGGGCCTCGCATTCGCAGCCGGCGTGATGAACGCGGTGATCCTGACGGCCGTGCTGTCGGCCGGCAACTCGGGCATGTATGCGTCCACGCGGATGCTCTACAACCTCGCGGTCGAAGGCCGCGCGCCGAAGATCTTCGCGAAGCTGTCGCGGGGCGGCGTGCCGCGCAACGCGCTGTACGCGACGACGGCCGTAGGCGCCTTGTGTTTCCTCACGTCGCTGTACGGCGACAAGACCGTGTACCTGTGGCTGCTGAACACGTCGGGCATGGCCGGCTTCATCACGTGGCTCGGCATCGCGGTCAGCCACTACCGGTTCCGCAAGGGCTTCCTGAAGCAGGGCTACCGGCTCGACCAGTTGCCGTACCGGTCGAAGTGGTTCCCGTTCGGCCCGCTGTTCGCGTTCGCGCTGTGCGCGGTCATCGCGCTCGGCCAGGATTACCAGGCGTTCCTCTCCGACAAGATCGATTGGGTCGGCGTCGCCGCGACCTACATCGGCCTGCCGTTCTTCCTCGCGATCTGGCTCGGCTACGCGCTCGTGCGCAAATGCCGCCTCGTGCGCTACGAAGACATGGAGATCGCGCCGTGGATCGAACGCAACGCGGCGCCCGAACCCGCCCCGCAGGCTGAAAGCGGCTACGCAGGCTACGTCGCCCGCCCAGCCAACCCGACGCCGGGCGCCTGACCGCGCGGATCGGCCCGCACGCACCGGCCGCCGCCCGAGCGCAGCGGCCGGTGCGCTGACACCCCCATTCGACGCGGCGCGCGCGTTCAGGCAAGATCGACGCGCGCCGTCTGTTTTTCCGCCGTTACGAGTCAACGAAATCGCATGCAGAACTTCTACGAAGCCACCGTTACCCGCCAGCCCTACCCGCAACTGACCGGCACGATCGACACGCAGGTCTGCATCGTCGGCGGCGGCCTCGCCGGCCTGTGCACGGCGCTCGGCCTCGTCGAGCGCGGCGTGCACGACGTCGTCGTGCTCGACAGCGAACGGGTCGGCTTCGGCGCATCAGGCCGCAATGGCGGCTTCGTCTTCGGCGGCTACAGCCTCGACAACGCCGACCTGCTGCGCACGCTCGGCCGCGACGAAGGGCGCCGGCTGTACCGGCTCACCGTCGATGCGGTCGACCTGATCCGCGCGCGGATCGCGCGCTACGGCATCGACTGCGACATCGTCGACCAGGGCGTGATGCTCGCGAACTGGTTCGACGATCCGTCCCGGCTCGACAGCGTGCGCACGCTGATGAAGGATGAACTCGGCGTCGACTGGGAACCCGTTTCGACGGACGCGCTGCGCAAGCGGCTGAAGACGCAGCGCTATTACGGCGGCCTGTTCGAGCCGAATGCCTTCCATTTCCATCCGCTCAAGTACGTGATCGGCGTCGCGGCGGCGGCATCGCGCGGCGGCGCGCGCGTGTACGAACGCTCGGCCGCGCTCGGCATCGCGCGTGAAGGCGCCGGGTACGTCGTGCGCACGGCGCAGGGCACGGTGCGCGCGAAGGACGTCGTGTTCGCCGGCGGCGGCTACGCGCGCGGCGTGTCGCCGCGCATCGAGCGCGCGGTGCTGCCGATCGCGACCTACGTGATCGCGACCGAACCGCTCGGCGCGCGCCTGCCCGACGCGATCGACGCGCCGTACGCGATCTACGACACGCGTTTCGCATTCGACTATTACCGCCCGCTGAAGGACACGCGCATCCTGTGGGGCGGCCGGATCTCCGTGCTCGACCGCGGCCCCGACGCGATCGCCCGCCTGCTGCGGCGCGACTTGCTGCGCGTGTATCCGCAACTGGAAGGCGTCAAGGTCGACTACGCGTGGGGCGGGCTGATGAGCTACGCGCGGCACAAGATGCCGCAGATCGGCCGCGACGCGGACGGCGTGTGGCACGCGATCGCGTTCGGCGGCCACGGGATGGCGCCGACCACGGTCGCCGGCGAAGCGCTCGCGGCCGCGCTGGCCGAAGGCCGGCCGGTGCCGGAAGGCTTCAACGCGTTCGGGCTCACGCGCACGTTCGGGCTGGCGGGCCTCGCCGCCGCGCAGCTCACGTACACGGCGTACCAGGCCCGCGACGCGCTCGCGTCCTGCCGCCGCTGAGCGGCGGCCACGGCGGCCGAAACCGCCCTGCCGATTAGAGCGGAAGGTCGGCCGGGCGGGGATTTCCCACATGCTAGAATGGCTTTTCCAAGCCGCCGAAGCCACAATAAATTCACATGAAAGCAGGAAGCAAGGCCGCCACGTCCGACACCCGCGCGCTTCCGTCCGATGCGCGGCGCAAATACGATCCCGAGCAAACCAAGCGCAACATCCTCGACGTCGCCACGCAGGAATTCTCCGCGATGGGCCTCGCCGGCGCGCGCGTCGATGCCATCGCCGAGCGCACGAACACGACGAAGCGCATGCTCTACTACTACTTCGAAAGCAAGGAAGGCTTGTACGAGGCCGTGCTGGAGAAGGTGTACGGCGACATCCGCGCACTCGAGCAGGAGCTGCACGTCGGCGACATGGAGCCGCGCGAAGGCATGCGCCGCCTCGTCGAATTCACGTTCGACTATCACGACAAGCATCGCGACTTCGTCCGCCTCGTGTCGATCGAGAACATCCACGGCGCGAAGTATCTCGAACAGCTCAAGTCGTTCAAGAACCGCAACGTCAGCATCATCAAGACGCTCGAGGAACTGGTCGAGCGCGGCGCGGCGAGCGGCGCGTTCCGCAAGGACATCGACGCGTTCGACCTGCACCTGCTGATCAGCTCGTTCTGCTTCCACCGCGTGTCGAACCGCTACACGTTCGGCGCCGCGTTCGGCCGCGATCCGTCGGCACCGCGCCTGCGCGCGCGGCATCGCGACACGATCGCCGACGCCGTGCTGCGCTACGTCGCCGCGTAAGCGGCGGCGTCAGCCGGTTTCCCGGCCAGCCTCACACCGGGCGCACCCCAGCCGCGCCCGGCGTTCTCCGATGCGTCAGTCCGTCGGCGCGGTCGACGCCAGCGCGATCCGCGCCTTGGCTTCCGGGCTCCCCGCCACGTAATACTTCTTCGCCCAGCTCGAATCGGGCGCAAGCGCGAGCCGCGCATGCGCGCCCGTGCCTGCGTCCGTGCCGCGCTGCTTCGCATGGATCGTCAGTGCCCGCGCGCGATAGTGTTCGTAAAGCCGCAGGAATTCCGCGAGATAGATCGCCGCGATCCGCTGGTCGCGGATCTCGAGCAGGTTCTCGTCGTTGTACTGCTCGGAATTGCAGCTCATATTCGCCGAGCCCGTATAGACGACCGGATTCGCGCCTTCGGCATCGATCACGATGAACTTGTGATGGATCACGACGGGCGGAAAGGCCGGCGCCGGTTCGCCCGGAAACAACCGCAATTCCGGCTCGAAACCCTGCGGTACGGTGGCCGGCGAGAAATACGCGGCATCGATCACGTCGTGGTTGTCGCGGCTGCGGTGGTACAGCTCGAGGTTCGCGAGCGTCGCCGCATCGAGCGTCTGGCCGGCCTGCTGCTCGGCATCGGCCTTCGTCGCGCTGCCGACGTTGATCTTGTTCACCAGCCCGAACATCATCAGCCCGCGGTCGCCGGCCGCGAAGCACGCGTCGCGCAGCGCCGCGTCGGTCGGCATGAACAGGCAGAACGACACCGAATGCTTCGCGGCCGCGATCGCGGCGACGATCGTGTCGATCTCGGTGCGCTGCCCCGCCGGCTCCGGCGAAAACGCGAGCCGCACCTGCGCACTGCCGATCGTCATCGGTTCCGACCAGCCCGGCGACAGCTTTGCCGTCTCCGCGATCGACGGATTCCCGGCCAGCGCATGCGCACGATCGTTGTACAGCGCGGCGAGCGCGGGCGAGTCGAATGCGTGCAGCACGTTCGCCTGCTCCGTGAGCCCCTCGGTCGTGAAGTTCGCGGAACCGGTCAGCACGCGTGAGGGCACCGCATTCGACGCCGCATCGGTCACGATGAACTTGTCGTGCATGATGTGCGTCTTGTCGCGCGGCGCGAGCGTCGCGAGGCCTTGCAACGCATCGACGGCCGGCTGGTTCGGCGACGGCAGCGGCGGCTTGCCCTTGCGCGCCGTCGTGTGCGCGTCGTAGACGATCGCGAGCGACGCTTCGCCGTGCTGGCGTCCGAACGCGTCGAACGCGGGCAGCGCCCACAGCGCGTCGGTCAGGTGATAGACGGCCGACGCCGCGCGCGACGCGGGGTCGAGCATCTCCGCGAACACCTGCTCCATGTCGTTCGCGAGCCACGTGCGCAGCTTCAGCGCCTGCGCATCGCTCGGCGCCGCATTCGGCGCGAGGCCCAGCGCAGCGACCTGCTTCGCGAAGGCCTGCGAGCTGACCACCGCACGGTTGAACCACGTGCCGATGCCGTCCTCGATGTGCGCGGGCAGCACGACGTCGCACACGCCGGCTTGCGCATCGAGCACCTGCAGGTTCGCCGGCGTGCCGACGACCGGATACACGTCGTAGCGGAACGACGCGCCGCGATCCTGCGGATCGATGCGCGCGTCCCACCACATGAATTTCTGGATCGGCGCCTGGTCGGTCGGCGCGTCGCCCTGCGTGTGCGCGGCCGGGCCGTCGAACGTCAGGCGGTTCGGCAGCCAGCTGTCCGGCGCGCGCGTCTTGCCGTCGGCCGACCAGAAGCCCGGCGTGCGCCGGATCGCGAAGCCGAGGAAATCGGCGCGCGACGCCGCATCGGGCCAGTCGAAGGCCAGCAGGACCAGGGTGGGGGAAAGATAGCTGCGCACGCTGACGGTCATTCGTTGCTCCCTGGCCTTGCGGCCGGTCGAGGTGAATGGGTCAGTCTTGACGGCGGTTCTTCCCTGGGGATGACGGTTCGATGAACCTTGTATGTCGGACGCGCGTCAGTCGCACACGAGCAGCTCGATCCCGCGTGCGGTCAGCGCACGGCGCACAGCCTTGTCGGGCGAGCGCTCGGTCACGAGATAGCGGGCCGCGCCCGTGCCGTTGATCCGCACCGGCGTCACACGTCCGAATTTCGAATGGTCGGCGACGATCATCGCGGTGCCGGCCGCCGCGATCATCCGGCTGCGCACCTCGGCCGCGAGCCGCGAGTAGTCGGTGCATTCGCCATCGGGTGTGATGCCGCCGGCGCCGACGAACGCGAAATCGACGTGGTACTGCGCGAGCTGCTGGATCGTGTCGAGCCCGAAGGTGGCGTCCTCGTCGTCGGACAGCTCGCCGCCGAGCAGCGTCACGCGGTTGCCGTTGCGCCGCGCGAGCACGAACGCGGTGCGCCAGTCGTTCGTGTAGATCGACAGCCGGTGCCGGTCGGCGAGCGCGAGCGCAACCGCATGCGGCGTGCTGCCCGAATCGATCAGCACCGATGCGTCGTCGGGCACGAATTCGGCCGCGCGCCGCCCGATCGTGCGCTTGGCTTCCGCATTCGCGGCTTCGCGCTCCGACAGGCTCGGCTCGCGGCGATCCGCGGCCAGCGCGCCACCGTGCGTCATCACGAGCAGGCCGCGTGCGGCCAGTGCGTTCAGGTCGCGCCGCACGGTCTCGCGCGACACGTCGAGCGAGCGGACGAGTTCCGCGACCGACAATGCGCCCGACCGTCCGAGCTCCGACAGGATGAATTGATGACGTTGTTCCGCCAGCATCGCGTGTGCGCCCGAGGCGACTGGTAATGGGTAAGCCGCCCATTGTATTACGGCCGTTTGACCGGCATTTGACTGCGCCGGGAAACCCGCGAGGCCGCGTTTCCCGAAAGCGAAATTCTGTATTGCCTGACACGCGCGAATCGGCGCGGCGCCGGTTGCTACACTTTGCGCTTCGCCGAACGACAGACCAAGCAAAGGGGCTCGCGCCATGTATCGCAAAGGCAGTGTGATCGAAATCCAGTTTCCGCCCGAACGTCTCAACGACGCAGCCGGCGATCCGTACTGGATCGACCTGACGCTCGACGAGGCCCGCCGGCTCTACGAACAGCTCGCCGCGCGCTTCGCGACCGACGCACGCGCCAACCAGCCGCTCGACACGTTCTCGATAGACTGATCTCCGCGGCTTCGCGCTCGCCCGCTTCGCCTCCGGGGCGGCGCCCCTTTCCCCCAGCACCGGCGGCCGCATGCGCGGCACGCAGCATGAGTGCAGGATTCGACAAGACGCCCGCATCGCTTCCCCCGATACTGGCCGACTTCACGATTCTGTCCGGCCGCCTCGCGGCCCGCCACGCATGCTGACCTCGATCGTCGCCGCCGCTTTCGTCGCCCTCTGGTCCACCGGCTTCATCGTCGCGCGGGCAATCAAGCCCTACGCCGATCCCAACCTGTTCCTGCTCGCGCGTTTCGCGGGCACGGCCGCGCTGTTCGGCGCGGTGGCACTTGTCGCGCGCGCGCCGTGGCCGGCCCGCCGCGAATGGCCGCGCCACCTGATCGCGGGCGCGGCCATTCGCGGCGGG
>NZ_JAAGPO010000009.1:0-119535 GCF_017104825.1 Burkholderia sp. Ac-20345
AGCCCGCCACGCGCCGCGGCACCGCACGACGCACGTGCGTGCCGGGCCCTCAATTGGTGTCGACGATGGTCCGGAGCTGCTCCGGTTTCTCGATCGTCACACCGTGCTCGTGTAGCCGGATCAGGCCGTCGCGCTGCATCTTCTGCAGGCTGCTGTTCAGTCGCGGCCGGCTGACGTTGAGCATCGCCGCGAGGATGCTCTGGTTCTCCGGTAGCGGCACCTCGAGATTGTTCCCTTGCATGCGGTTCAGCAGATGGCGCGCGAGCCTTGCGTCGAGCCGGTACAGGCATGCCGATTCGACGAAGTCGCTCAGCTGGTGGATATGCCGGCACAGCTGCTCGTGGATACGCCCCATGAATTCCGCATTGGCCAGCAGCGGCGCGAAGTACGGGCGATGCAGCAGCGAAATGCGGCAGTCGGCGCTCAACTGGGCGGTGAAGCTGCGCCGATGTGCGCGAATCAGCGTGTTTTCGCCGATGAGTTCGCCAGGTACCGAGTGGCCAAGAATGACCTCGCGTCCGCCGGGTTCGTGCAGCGTCCTGTAGACCCGGCCGCGGTGCACGAACGCGACGAAATCCCCCGGATCGCCCTTGAAGAACAACAGGCGATTGCCGTGTTCGGGCCAGAGGGTGACATGCCGCTCGATATGGGCGATCAGACTTTCCGGGAGATCGGCGAGTATCGGTATGTTGCGCAACGTTGGAGCGTTAGCAAGGGCAGGCATGTTTTCCGCGAGAGGTTGTTTGACGATGCGGCCACCTAGCGAAAAACGCTGCCTTCGGCATTGCGTGAAGAACGAATAACGAAAATATCGGGATAATCGGCAAGCAGTCCGGATATCGCGGCACTCTGGCGGCAACGGCGCCTGGCCGATTGACATGGATAGCCGTATGCCGGCGCATGAATCCATCGCGGCGGCAGTTGTCCTCTTTCATCGCAATGCCGTTATTCAGGTTCGGCGACGCCCCCTAAACCACGGATCGGAGCATGCCGGGGGATTAATATTTATGTTCATAATAATCAAGAAAATTTACCGGAACCGATTATCGTTATAACGGTGTTACGCGGGTAACAGCGCCATTCTCGGTATCGAATCGATTCTGTGTTTTCCAAAAAAAGGAAGGCACGGGATGACAACCTCGAACCAGCACGCTGCCCCGGCGCCCGGGTCTCCGGCGCAGCAACTCGATCGCACGTGGCGGGAAATGCAGGGGAAATTGCGGCGCCGCGCGCGCCTGTTGTGCAAGGGCGATATTCACCGCGCCGACGAACTGCTCTCCGATACCGCACTCAAGGTCCACATTTACCTGCAGCGCTCGCCCGAGCGCGTTCAGAACCTGGCCGGTTTTCTCTTTCTGGTGCTGAACCACGCATTCCTCGATGGCACCCGGCGCCGGCTGCGCGAAAGCGGCATGCTCGAATTCGACCCGGGCTGGGACGACGATCACACCGTCGAGCTGGCCGGCCACGCGCCGTCGGTGGAGCAGCAACTGCTCCTCCGGCAGCAACTGCTGCGTCTCGAGCAGGCGCTGTCCACGCTGCCCCCGCAGCAGCAGATGCTGTTCACGCTCAAGTTCGAGGAAGACCGGCCCTATCTGCACATCGCGGCGACGCTCGGGATCAACGAGCCGCTTGCCAGGAAGCGCGTCGAGCTGTTGCGCAAGAAGTTGCGCGAGCAACTCGCGTAAGCGCGTTCACGAACGCGGGCACGCAGCGTTCCTAACGGCATGTGCGGCGTCGCTGGCCTGCCGGCCCGTCCGTTCCTTCAATCGCATGCCGGAGCCGGGTTCCGAGGAGGCCTCGTGGCAGACAAAGTCAATGAGCAGATTACCGATGCGGTGACGCAGACCAACGTCAACGTCGTGGCGGGGTCTCCAGCCCAGGCGCTGGGCACGCTTTACCAGATGTTCAGCCAGGCCGTCGGCATCTCGGCGCAGAACATGACACAGCAGCAGGCAGCGCTGAACCAGATTTCGAACGCCGTCGTGTCGAAGGCGGTGGCCATGATCCTGTCCGTCGAAGCATCGCCGAAGGGCGCATCGGGCGGTGCATCGGGCGGCACGCCGCATGCGCCGGCGGCCGGGCCGCAGACGGGCCCCACGCATTAGGACGCGATGACTCTCGGGATACCTGAACCATGAACATGAAAGGTCTTTTGGGCGGACGCGGTGACGGCACGACGCAGACGCCGGACGATGTTGCGGACACCGCAGCCGAAGCCACGACGCCGGCCGATGTCGCGCCGCACACCGCAACACCGAAAGCCGGCGCGCGCACGTGGCCGGTCAACCGGCTGCGCCGCTTCACCGATGCACTGAAAGCACCGAACCAGGTCGCGGATGCGTCCGGGTCCGGCGGCTCGGCGCTGCAGACCGTGCAGGCGATCAACGCGGAGGCGGCGTCCTATGCGACGACGCAGATCGCCGTCGGCCCGAACATGATGATCACGCAGGCGGGCGGCATGGTCGCGCAGGCGGCGGCCAACTACTTCGAGGCGACGACGTCGCTGGCGATCGCGGGCAAGAGCGTGCTGATGAAGGACCTTGCGCAGAAGACCGTCGACGAGAACGTGCCCGGCATGGCGATGGATGCGGTGGGCCTGTTGTTGACCGATCTGTTCGTGGCGACCGCGGCGATCGTCGCGGGTGCCGCGGAAGCGATCGAAGGGGAGGCCGCCAGTGTCGCACTCGACAGGATCGACGAAAGCCTGCAGAAGTATCAGGCGCTGCTGGACAAGAAGGGCGCGTAGGGTGCGCCGACGATGCAGCCGCAGGCTGCGTGCGCAGCGTCGACGACGACCCCGACAGGCGCGAAACGGCAGGCATTGAATCGATGCATGCGTGATCGTCCGCGTGGTGTGGATGATCGCGCCGATGCGGAACGTCGCGGGCAATTACCGTCCCCACGCGTACCGACGAAGCATCAATCGACACGACCCGCCGGGCCGTCAGGCGCGATGCGGGATGTGAGCGGCGGGACCGACGCACGGCCATTCTGTCGAAAACGTCGCGGCTCGCCAACAGCAGTCCTATCTAGTCACGTGAGGAACTCATGTCCTACATCATTCACGACGTACACGGTCCCGCGCCGCTGGGGGTTGGCGGGCTCAACTGGGGAGATGCGACGGAAATCGACTTCGGCGCGATGACGAGCTGCATCGCGCTCGTCGAGCAGACACCGGGCCAGCCGACGATGGTGCGCGGGATTCATCTGTCGATCGTCAGCGCCGGCGGCACGAATGTCTACGATCCGGCGGCAGACGTAGCCGGACAGGTCGAGACGATCATGCAGCAGAGTGGCGATCTGCGTGCGTGCCTCGGGCGCATCGACCTTTGGCAGGCCAGCGAGTTGCAAGAGGTGCAGGATTTCTTCGCCGGGTTGATGCAGAGCCTCGACATGACCAACTGGGTGCCGGTGCCGGACGGCAACCTGCGGGTGCGGATCCACGGTGGCGTGATGCAGTATCAGCAGGGCACCGGCGCATGGACCAACGTGTAGCCGGCACGATCCGCTGAAGCCGGTATCCGCCATGCGTGCGGGCACCGGTTCGAATGGACCTTGACGGGGCGGAGTGATCCCGCGAGGCCATTCGGATCAGGACCATGAGTACCGGTTACGTCACGCTGACCGGAATCTCTATCAGGTTCGGCTGTCCCGATGCGATTCCGCACGCGACGGCGGCCGCGATGTCTCCCGCCCGCGCTACGCGACGGGCGGCCAGCCCCCAGGATCTCGCGAGTGCCAGGAAGTCGATGGGCGGGTCCTTGAGGTCCATGCCGGCGAAGCGATCGGCATGGGCGCTGACGAAATGATGCTGCGATTTCATGTACTTCTTCAGGATGTTGTACTCCTGATTGTTCACGACGACGAACGTGACCGGAAGACATTCATGCGCCGCGGTCCACAACGCTTGCGGCGCGTAGAGGGCGGAGCCGTCGCCGATGATCGCGACGACGGGCTCCCGTCCGAGCCCCAGCGATATGCCGACCGCCGCTCCCATGCCCCATCCGAGGATGGCGCCCCGGGTACCGTAGTACTGCCGGGTACCGGCGGAGTGGAGCGCGCTGCGAATCAGCGGCATCGTCGCCGGCGATTCATCGACGACAGGCGTCGTCGGACCGAGCGCCCGCGCGACTTCGTGCGCGGCGACCAGCGGTGTCGTCATCGTGGCGCTCAACCCGGACGCGACCTGCTCCTCGAGGCTGATGCGCTGTCGTGTGCGGCTGCGCTGCGCGTCGGCGCGCAAGGTATCGATTTCGGCGCGCCGATGCTGCGACGCGTCGCGCAGCATCGGCAGGAGTGCCTGGAGGGACGCGCGAAGGGCGCCGACGCAGCCCAGTGCGGTTGCATGTATCCGGCCCAGGTCGTGCGGGTCGCTTGCCAGCTGATAAAGCTTGCACGTAGACGGAATGGCAGGGCCGACGGAGTAGAGGATCGTGATGCTGAAGTGACCGCCCAGCACGAAGACCGCGTCGAAGGCACCGAGCGTTTCATGCATGTCGGCGGCCGTCATGGGCAGGTTGCCGCACCACAATGCATGCGACGTCGGAAACGGCAGGTGGGCCGGCCAGGATGGACCGAATACCGAGGCTCCCAGCGTTTCGGCGATGGCTACGGCCTCTGCGCTGGCGCCGGCCGCGAACACTTCGTCGCCCACCACCATCGCGAGGCGTCCGGGGCGGATCGAGGCCAATGCCTTCGCCAGATCGGGTAGCGCCGCCGGGATCGCGGTGCGGTCGATCGCCGATTGCCGCGCGACAGGCCGGGACGTGGTGCGCTCCATGACATCCATCGGCAGGGACAGAAAGACCGGCCCGGACGGGGCCGCTGTGCTGTCATTGAATGCGCGCCTCACGAGCACGCCGATTTCATCGGGGTGAGCGACTTCCCGCGCCCATTTGACCGCCGGACGGGCGACACCCAGCGAATCGCCATACAACAGCGGATCGGTGTACGCATGGCGGGTATCCTGCTGGCCAGCCGTGACGACCAGCGGCGTTCTGGCCGCCTTTGCATTCAGAAGGGCGCCCATCGCGTGGCCGAGGCCGCCCACCGTATGCAGGTTCGTAAAGCCGGGCCGGCCCGAAGCCTGGGCATAGCCGTCCGCCATCGCAACGACCGCGGCCTCCTGCAAGCCCAGCACATACGACAGGTCGGGCGCGTCGGTCAGTGCATCGATGAATGACAGCTCGGTCGTGCCGGGATTGCCGAAAACGTAGCGTACGCCTTCGCTTCTCAGCACCTCGACCAGCACCTCGGCGCCGCGTCGGGGCTGGATGTCGTCGAGCGCCACGAAGCCCGTATCGGCTTCTGTTTCCCCGTTCGTCACCGGGCTTCGTCGTTGATTTGCGTCCATGTCTTCCTCCCATTGAGGGCGAGGATAGGACGCGATACGACGCCCGCGCTTGAACGTTCTTGCGCTGTGTGCCCTTTTGTTACCGGGTGTCGCTCCAGCGACTCGGCGGGACACCGTTTGCCTTCTTGAAGTGACGGTTGAAGTGGCTCTGGTCCGCGAAGCCGAAAGTCGCGGCCACGTCCGTTGCGGGCATGCCGGCACGAAGCGCATCGCAGGCGCGGGCCAGTCGGATCTGGTTGCGCCAGGCATGCGGCGCCATGCCGACCTCGCGCGAGAAGATGCGCGCGGCATGGAATTTCGACACGCCAACGACGTTGGCCAGCTCGGCCAGGTCGAGCGACGCGGTCAGCTCGTCGAGCATGCGCGCCTTCATGCGCTCGACACGCATGCGATCGATGCTCATTGGCCGGGAAGGCGGGCGCATCCGTCCATAGCGCTTCAGCAGCGTGGAAACGGCGTCGAGCAGCACGTACTCCACGGCAAGCATGTCGGTGCCGGTCTCGAGTACGCGGTGCGCTCGCAGCGCGCGGCCGACCAGGTCGGCATCCTTGATGATGTCCGAGTCGAACCAGGGCGTGCCGTGATAGGACAGCCCGGCCTCTTCGGCCACGCCCTGCACGAAATCGACCGGCAAATAGAACGTGCGGCATTGCCAGCCTGCGTCGGCCGCGCTCGAACCGGTATGGATTTCGCCGGGATTGATGATGGGAAGGGACCCGGCGTCGGCGACGAACCGCGTGCCGCGATAGTCGTAACGTTCAGCCCCGCGTTCGATGACCGATATCGTGTACGCGTCGTGCCAGTGGGGAGAGTAGACATGGTCGGTGAAGCGGGCCGTGACCATCTCTCCGCCGGGGACCAGCGTGGAGCGCCAGACGCGCGCGTCGTTCCGGCGCGTCGGCTTGCCGTTCGCGTGAGGCGCGTGTTGCTCGATATCGTCGGAGTCGATTGCAGACATAGGTCACTCGGGCGTGGTCATCCATGTTCGAGCCGCAGGATAGCGTCAAAATGAAATGTTCGCCGACGCGGTTGCGCGGGTGATCCGTTGGTCGACGAGCCACGCATTTGAGACTGTCGTCGCGGACGCGTGCCACGCGACGACAATTCATCGCCGCTGTCCCGTTCAATCCAAGTACGTCAACCCTTTCGCGTCCCTTGCCTCCGCGATGGTCCGCCCGCCTAGCCCCGCGCGCGGACCGGTTCGCTGCCCGGTAGTCGCGTGACCGACGACAGCATGGCCTCGCATTCGACCAGCACCGGCTGTTCGACGGTCGTGTTGAAGCGTCGCGCGAATTCGTTGGTCTGTTCGATCATCTGCAACGGGGCATCGCCGGCGAGCGGCCGGTTGCAGCACAAAAAGGGATCGATCAGGCATGCCGAGGACGCGGCCGGGAGGCTAGTGCCGCCCATCGCGAGGCGACGGGAGTACCAACAGTTTGGCCGGGTGGGCATAGGCAAGAATTGTCGGCCGATGGTCGAATCCGGTTGGACGGAAGGCGAGAAATGTTTGCGTTCAAGTGGTAGAAAGAATTTTTATTGGCAATAAAATCAATGCGTTAAATATCTGTTGCGTGATGGAAGAAAAGCAGGCCCCCTGGAATGAATACGCGCAGAAGCATCGAGCCAAAGGCGAATTGCCCGACCCGAATCTCGCGCCGATGCTGCCATGCCGGCGCAGTCAATTGCGGCACGATACCGAGAGATCTACATCCACAGTAAACTGCTGTTGATCGACGGTAGTTTCTTCACGGCGGGAAGCGCCAACCACAATTTTTGCGGAGCATGGCGGTTGACGCGGAGATCAACGAGGGCAGCGATGATCGTGCCAAGAGCACCGATTTGAGGAAGCGAGTCTGGAAGCTGCATACCGGTGGCGCCCATGACGGCGGAAACGGGAGTCCTGTTGCCATCAAGGAAACGTTCATGAAATGGCAAAAACTCATGGATACGAATGCCATTTAACGGAAGCGCGGCCTGGAGCCGACTGGCTTTCTGATGGGGTTTCAAGACGATCGCACGTCCAGTGTTCGGCTGGCCTGACGCGCTTTCAAAAATATGCGAGTTCCAATGAGTTCGACAACGTCCAAACGCCTGCGCCTGGCTGGCGTGTTTTCCCTCACCCTGTTCTTCGCTTGTTCTGCCTGCTCGATGAACGATTCTCTTCCGCGAAACATGTCGCTCGACGCTTTCAACCCGCATCGCGCGACGTTCGTTTGCGTGCACGAAGCCGCTGTCGTTCCGGCAGTCGACCCGGAAGCAGATCGCTGGAATCAGCAGGCGATGAAGATGACGAGTGCGTTGTTGTGGCCGAACCAGCGCGACTACGCTGGTGCCGTTGCGCTGTGGGGGAAGGCTGCCGAGCGCAAGCACTGGAAAGCGATGCTGAACCTGGCGAATGCCTACGCTCAGGGGTTGGGCGTGGATCGCAATACCGAGCGCGCCGTGCAGATCACCGAAGGGGCGATGAAGCTGGGCATCCCCGCAGCCTACGATCTGATGGGCACGTACTACATGAACGGAGCGGGCGTAAAGCAGGATGCCAGCCGTGCATACGCTTTCTGGCAACTTGCGGCGGATAAGGGCAGCCCCAGCGCCATGGCTTATTTGGGCAGCAAGCTCGATGCAGTCTACGACGATCCGAAATCCGGTTTCTGGGGGAACCGAAAGATTGCGCTCAAAATGCTTGAATGCGGATTCGCCCAGGGTAGCGGAGATGCCGCGTATGCGCTTGGAACGACGCTGGTTGGCTCCGACAAGTCGCTGGACGAGGACAATGCGCGAGCACTCAAGATTCTGCATGAAGGCGTCAAATACGGTAGCGCCAAAAGTGCTGGATATTTGTTCGGTGCGTTCGATGATGGCGATCCGGTAGCGGGTGGCGTGAAGGATCGCGCTCGTGCCGAGCGTTATATCGTCCTTGCCGATCGCCTGGAACGCGACCCCGACCTGCGTCTGCCGAACCTGGACAAGGTGGTGCCGCTGCCGCCGGCCAAACTGCCCAAGTGGGACGGCAACAAGGAGACGTTGATCGACGCGGCGAAGGCGGTGACGTCCGCGCCGGTGTCGCCGGCGCAAACCCGCGGCGCAACCTCCTGATCTGTCGAGCCTGCCGAAGAAGTACGACACGCTGAGCGTTGACGCCGCGACCCTGAACTACTCTCCGGGGTACATCCACAAATGGGGGATCGGGTCCGAATCATGGTTGCTGATGGCCGGAAAGGCGGTGAAAACGACCCGGGCATCCTCCCCATGGACAGCGATCCGTACATCGCACATGGGGTTCCGGATCAGGAGTGGTATCGGTTATATCGCGACGGAGAGCGCGCGCAATTAGCCTGAAATGGGCCGGCCCGATGCCTGCGGCGGGCGTGTAGCGGGCAGTGCGACGAAAGGGGCGTGCGCTGGTGTGCGATGCGCTGATGTCTTGCCCGTAGACACTTCACCTTGGACGGCTCTTCCGGCACCACACACCGCCCCTATTCACCCACCCCCAGCTTTTTTCTCGTCAACACCAACAAAAATCATCATTTCGCGCCCGCCTGCGCATCAGCAGAATGTCTCCATTCCAACTCACGCGACAGCACGAGCGTCGCACTGAGCCGCACTTCAGAAGGAGACAGCCGTGGCAGTCGAAACAACCTCAATCGATACGCTCGTCGTCGGCGCCGGTCAGGCCGGCGTGGCCATGAGCGAGCACCTGGGCAAGCTGGGCGTACCGCATCTCGTGCTGGAGCGCAGCCGCATCGCCGAACGCTGGCGCACGGGGCGCTGGGATTCGCTGGTCGCGAACGGCCCCGCGTGGCACGACCGCTTCCCCGGCCTCGAATTCGACGGCCTCGATCCTGACGCGTTCGCGTCGAAAGACCAGGTCGCGGACTACTTCGAAGCATATGCGCGCAAGTTCAACGCGCCGATCCGCACGGGCGTCGAGGTCAAGAAGGTCGTGCGCAATTCGGGCAAGCCGGGTTTCGTCGTCGAGACGTCCGACGGCACGATCGAGGCGAACCGCGTGGTCGTCGCGACGGGGCCGTTCCAGCGCCCGGTGATTCCGCCGATCGCGCCGGACGACGCGCGCCTCGTGCAACTTCATTCCGCCGACTATCGCAACCCGGGCCAGCTTCCGGACGGCGCGGTGCTGGTGGTCGGCGCGGGTTCGTCGGGCGTGCAGATCGCCGATGAACTGCAGCGCGCGGGCCGGCAGGTGTACCTGTCGGTCGGCCCGCACGATCGTCCGCCTCGCGCGTATCGCGGCCGCGATTTCTGCTGGTGGCTCGGCGTGCTCGGCGAATGGGACAAGGAAGTCGCGACCCCCGGCCGCGAACACGTGACGATCGCGGTGAGCGGCGCGCGCGGCGGCCATACGGTGGATTTCCGCAGGCTCGCGAACCAGGGCGTGACGCTCGTCGGGCTGACGAAGTCGTTCGACGGCGGCGTGGCCGTGTTCGAACGCGATCTCGCGATCAATCTCGCGCGCGGCGATGAAAACTACCTGTCGCTGCTCGACGCGGCCGATGCCTATGCGGCGCGCAACGGCCTCGACCTGCCGGAAGAACCCGAAGCCCGCCGCATCCTGCCGAACCCCGAGTGCGTCGCGCATCCGATCCTCGCGCTCGACCTCGCCGGCGCGGGCGTCACGTCGATCATCTGGGCGACGGGCTATGCGGTCGACTACGGCTGGCTGAAGGTCGACGCGTTCGCCGACAACGGCAAGCCGCAGCACCAGCGCGGCGTGTCGAAGGAGCCGGGCATCTATTTCCTCGGGCTGCCGTGGCTGTCGCGGCGGGGCTCCAGCTTCATCTGGGGCGTGTGGCACGACGCGCGGCACATCGCCGATCACATCGCGATCCAGCGTACCTACCTCGACTACCACGACGCATCGCAGCGCCGCTCGACATCGCACGCGGAGCAGGACGGCGCCGCGACTCACGCCCACGCGCAGCCGCTTGCCGACGCGGTGAACTGACCGAACCCATGCCGCCTGCCGCACCGCGTTCGCATCCGGTGCGGCGGCGTGACCCTTGACGACCGAAGGATTCCGATGAGCCAACCCACCCATACCCGTATCCGCATGTTCAACACGAAGGATACCTACCCGAACCAGACGCTCGACAACGACCTGTGCCAGGCCGTGCGGGCCGGCAACACCGTCTACGTGCGCGGCCAGGTCGGCACCGATTTCGACGGCCAGCTGATCGGCCTCGGCGATCCGCGCGCGCAGGCCGAGCAGGCGATGAAGAACGTCAAACAGCTGCTGGAGGAAGCCGGCAGCGACATCACGCACATCGTGAAGACGACGACCTACCTGATCGACCCGCGCTATCGCGAGCCGGTGTACCAGGAAGTCGGCAAGTGGCTGAAGGGCGTGTATCCGATCTCGACGGGGCTCGTCGTGTCCGCGCTCGGCCAGCCGCAGTGGCTGATGGAAATCGACGTGATCGCCGTGATCCCGGACAACTGGCAGCCGAACCGCGCGTAGGAGGCGACATGACTTTCTCCATCGTCGGGCGTTGCCCGGAGACGGGCCAGCTCGGGATCGCGATCAGCTCGTCGAGCATCGCGGTGGGCGCGCGCTGCCCGTGGGTGCGCGCGGGCGTCGGCGCTGTCGCGACGCAGAACATCACGCTGCCGGCGCTCGGCCCCCAGATCCTCGACCTGATCGAACACGAGCAGCTTGCGCCCGCCGCGGCGCTCGACCGCGCGCTCAGCGCGAACGGCTGGAGCCAGTACCGGCAGGTCACGGTGATCGACGGGCAGGGGCAGACCGCGTGCTTCACCGGCAAGGAAGCGCTCGGCACGCATCACGCGGTGCAGGGTGAGCAATGCGTGGCGGCCGGCAACCTGCTGGCCGCGCCGGCCGTGATCGACGCGATGGCGCGCGCGTTCGAACAGGCGCCCGGCCTGCTCGCCGATCGCCTGCTGGCCGCGATGCATGCGGCGATGGCGGCCGGCGGCGAGGCGGGGCCGGTGCATTCGGCCGCGCTGAAGGTGGCCGGTGACGTGACCTGGCCGATCGTCGACCTGCGCGTCGACTGGGCCGATGCCGATCCGATCGGGCAGCTCGATGCGCTGTGGCAGGCTTATCGGCCGCAGATGCAGGATTACCAGACGCGTGCGCTGAATCCCACCGCCGCGCCGAGCTACGGAGTGCCGGGCGATGAGTGACACGTCGAGCCGCGCCTTGCTGGAGCGGCTGATCGGTTTCGCGACGGTCAGCCGCGATTCGAACCTCGAGATGATCGGTTTCATCCGCGACTATCTCGCGGGCTTCGGCGTCGAGAGCGAACTGTTCTTCAACGGCGAACGCACGAAGGCGAGCCTGTACGCGACGATCGGGCCGCGCGATCGCGGCGGCATCGCGCTATCGGGCCATACCGACGTGGTGCCGGTCGACGGGCAGGCGTGGACGGTCGAGCCGTTCCGGCTGACCGAGCGCGACGGCCGCCTGTACGGCCGCGGCACGGCCGACATGAAGGGCTTCATCGCGTCGGTGCTCGCAGCCGTGCCGGCGTTCGTCGCCCGGCCGCTGAGCGTGCCCGTGCATCTCGCGTTCTCGTACGACGAGGAAGTCGGCTGTCTCGGCGTGCGGCCGATGCTCGAAGCGCTGGCCGCGCGCGAGCACCGGCCGCGCCTGTGCCTGATCGGCGAGCCGACCGAGCTGAAGCCGGTGCTCGGTCACAAGGGCAAGCTCGCGATGCGCTGTCACGTAAAGGGCGCCGCGTGCCATTCCGCGTATGCGCCGTCGGGCGTCAATGCGATCGACTATGCGGCGAAGCTGATCGGCCGGCTCGGCGAGATCGGTGATGCGCTCGCGCGGCCCGAACGGCACGACGAGCGTTTCGATCCGCCGTTTTCGACCGTGCAGACCGGGCTGATCAAGGGCGGCCGTGCGCTGAACATCGTGCCGGCCGAATGCGAATTCGATTTCGAGGTACGGGCGCTGCCGGACTTCGATGCGCACGACGTGCCGAGGAAGTTGCAGGACTATGCGGAATCCGAACTGTTGCCGAAGATGCGCGCGGTTGAGCCTGACACCGACATCCGGCTGCAGCCGCTGGGCGCGTATCCGGGGCTCGCGACTTCGCCGGACAGCGAGGCCGCACGCCTGCTCGCGATACTGAGCGGCTCCGATGCATTCGGGACGGTGGCGTTCGGCACCGAGGGCGGGCTGTTCGGGCAGGCCGGCATTCCGACCGTGGTGTGCGGGCCCGGCAGCATGGACCAGGGGCACAAGCCCGACGAGTTCGTCACGCTCGACCAGCTCCACGGCTGCGACGCGATGCTGGGCCGGCTGGCCGCGCATCTCTCTGCGGCCACCTGAACCGGCGAGCGGCCGACACGCACGCACCGCGTCCTGCGGCGCGTGCGTTTTCCTGTTCCTTCCTGTTCGTTATCGTGCCGTTTCCGCGACGATCTGCGCGAGCCGCTCGCGGCAGAAATCGACGAACGACTGCGCCTGCTTCGTGAGCTGACCGCGCTTGAGCCGCGCGCTCACGAGCCCCGACGGGCTCACCGTTTCGCTGAGGCCGATCGTCACGACGCGCTGGCCGTCGTACGTGTATTCGGAATGCGGGCGCGTGACCAGCAGCGAGAAGCCGAACCCCTGGCCGACCATCCCGCGCACCATCTCGATCGAAGGCGATCCGAACACGATGTTCGGCGTGAGCCCGAGTTCGTGAAAGAGGCTGACGAAATACGTGCGGCTCGGCTGCACGTCGAGCAGGATCATCGGCTCGACGCAGAGGTCGCGCAGCGATACGTGCGTCTGGCCCGCGAACCGGTGGTTCTCCGGCAGCAGCACGTACGGCTGCTGCGGCGGCATCAGCGGCTCGGTCTCGATCGTGCCGTCGAGATCGTGGTCATACATGAGCGCGAGATCGAAGGTGCCGGACGTCAGGCCCTGCACGAGTTCCTGCTGGTCGCCGTCGCGTAGCCGGATGTTCACGCCCGGGTAGCGCTCGCGAAAGCCCGCGATCAGTTGCGGCAGATAGAGCGGCGCGACCGTCTCGAAGCAGCCGATGTCGATCTGCCCGGTGATCACGTCGTTGTCGGCGAGCGCGTTCTGTTCGAATTCGTGCGCGATGCGCAGCAGCTCCTGCGCCTTCCGGTAGAAGCGCGTGCCGCTCGGCGTGAGCGACACGCCCTGCGCGTGATGGCGGATGAACAGCTTCACGCCGAAGCTTTCCTCCAGACCCTTGATCGCGCTGGAGATCGACGGCTGCGCGATGAAGAGCTGGCGCGAAGCCTCGGCGACGCTACCGGATTCCACCGTCGTCACGAAGTATTTCAGTTGCCGCAAAGTGTAGTGAGCCACAAGCACCTCTGATGCACGGCCCCGGCATGCCGCCGCGGGCGCAATCTGTCCATGGTTGTGCGTAGCACCTTACCTGAAAGCCCCCCGGTGCCGGCATTTCCGCTGCAGAGCTTTTTCGTATGTCCCGGAAATATTTTTAGTAATTTCCGGCCACGATGCTCGTGGCGCACCATCGTCTCCAACCTGGATCACGACGATCACGAAGCGGTTGCGCACACGGCAGCGGGACATGGCATCCGTCCCCGCATGCGCATCGTCCGCTTCGTTCGACACCGCCGCGCGTGCACGCGGCGCGTCGTCGCTCGCGTATCCGGACCCGATTGCAGGCGCGTACCCCAACGCGCGCCGGCTGACACGGCAAGCGCGCATCGTCGCGCAGGACAGGAGACATCACCATGACGAACGTGGACCGCAACGCGTCCCCGATGATAGAGAAGCACACGATCGGCTACGTGCCGCCCGCGGAGCGCCACGGCAAGGTGCGCGACCTGTTCACGCTCTGGTTCGGCGGCAACATCGCGCCGCTGCCGATCGTGACCGGCGCGCTCGGCGTGCAGCTCTTCCACCTGAACCTGATGTGGGGCATCGTCGCGATCGTCGTCGGCCAGGCGGTCGGCGGCGTGCTGATGGCGCTGCATTCGGCACAGGGGCCACAGATGGGCATCCCGCAGATGATCCAGAGCCGCGCGCAGTTCGGCTCGTGGGGTGCGTTGCTCGTGACCGTGATCGCGGCCGTGATGTACGTCGGCTTCTTCGCATCGAACATCGTGCTCGCCGGCAAGTCGGTGCACGGCATCGCGTCGTCGGTGCCGGTGCCCGTCGGCATCGTGATCGGCGCGGTGGGCTCGGGGCTGATCGGCATCGTCGGCTACCGGTTCATCCACATCCTGAACCGGATCGGCACGTGGGTGCTCGGCATCGGGATCCTGGTCGGCTTCTGGATGATCCTCACGCACGTGACGACCGACGATTTCCTGACGCGCGGCGGTTTCAACTTCGCGGGATGGCTCGCGACGGTGTCGCTGTCGGCGTTGTGGCAGATCGCGTTCGCGCCGTACGTGTCGGATTACTCGCGCTACCTGCCGGAAAACGTCGGCGTGGCGTCGACGTTCTGGGCGACCTATCTCGGCTGCACGATCGGCTCGACGCTCGCATTCATCTTCGGTGCGGTCGCGGTGCTCGCGGTGCCGGCCGGCGCCGACGCGATGGATGCGGTCAAGCAGGCGACGGGCCCGCTCGGCCCGCTGATGCTCGTGCTGTTCCTGCTGAGCGTGATCAGCCACAACGCGCTGAACCTGTACGGTGCGGTGCTGGCGGTGATCACGTCGGTGCAGACGTTCGCATACAAGTGGATTCCGACCGCGAAGGCGCGCGCGGTGGTGTCGGTCGTGATCTTCGTCGCGTGCTGCTACGCGGCGATCGGCGCGTCGACGAACTTCGTCGGCAACCTCGTCGATCTCGTGCTCGCGCTGCTCGTCGTGCTGGTGCCGTGGACGGCGATCAACCTGATCGACTTCTACGTGATCCACAAGGGCAAGTACGACATCAAGTCGATCTTCATGGCCGATGGCGGGATCTATGGCCGCTTCAACCCGCAGGCGCTGCTCGCGTATGCGATCGGCATCCTCGTGCAGATTCCGTTCATGAACACGCCGATGTACGCGGGCCCGATTCCCGCGCATCTCGGCGGTGCGGACCTGTCGTGGCTCGTGGGGCTGGCGCTGACGTCGCCGCTGTACTACTGGCTCGCGTCGCGCGACAGCGCGTACCGGCGCCGGCAGACGGCCGCGACGATGCCGCCGACGGCGGTGCACTGAACGGGGCGTGGTTTGCTGCGCGGGAGGCGGCCAGGGTGCCGTCTCCCGTGCTGCGTTGTGGAGGGGGCACTGAAGGCCGAGCGCAGGCGTTCCTTGCGGTCATGGCACCGCGTCCCGGATCCGGCTCCGGCTCCGGCGGGCAACGCGTCCGGTTGATCGCGACGAGATGGGGAAACCGCCGATGGAGTAGAGTGCATCGTCCGGTCCGGCCGGATGTGCGGGAAACGCAGCGATGCGACCGCGCATGCGGCCACACACGACCGGATCGCATCTCCATCCGCCGATGCCGACATCCGGCCGACGCGAGGCCGACAATCGATCGTGGAGCAGGAACATGCCCCTTCAACTGCATAATCCGGCCGGCATCGCCGAGCCGTTTTCCCGTTACAGTCACGGCGTCTCGGCGCCGGCCCAGGCACGCTGGCTGCACATCTCCGGCCAGGTCGGGGCCGCGCCCGACGGCAGCGTGCCGGACGATCCCGAGCGGCAGATGGAACTGGCCTGGGACAACCTGTTCGCCGTGTTAGCCGATGCGGGCATGGTGGCGTCGGATCTGGTCAAGGTGGACGGGTTCCTGACCCGTCCCGATCTGGTGCCGCTCTATCGCTCCGTGCGTGAGCGGCGGCTGGGTGGCCATGCGAGCGCGTCGACCGTCGTGATCGTCAGCGGCCTGGTCGTGCCGGCGCTGCTGGTCGAGATCCAGGCGGTTGCGGCGAAGTAGCCGGGCGAGCCGTGCGCGGCACGGCTCGCCCGGCCGGCGGCAGGCCCGCGCGGCACGCCGATCCGCGCCCGCGAGCCTGCCGCTGCTTCAGACTACCGCCGAGCGCGCGACGCGCACCGGCACCGACTTGTACGACGGCGTGCCGCTTTCCTTGTCGATGTAGTCGAGCGGCACGAGCACGTTCGCCTCCGGGTAGTACGCGCCGACCGACCCCGGCGCGATGTCGTACTCGATTGCGGTGATCTTCTCGAGACGCAGCGCGCGGCCCGATGCGGTGACCGTCTCGATGTCGACGAGGTCGCCGTGTTCGAGCCCATACTTCGCGAGATCGGCGGGGTTCATGAACAGCACGTCACGCCGGCCGAACACGCCGCGATAGCGGTCGTCGAGCCCGTAGATCGTCGTGTTGTACTGGTCGTGGCTGCGCAGCGTGATCAGCCGCAGCACCTGCTCGGCGCCGAGCACGTCGGCATCTTCCTTCACGCCCTTGTAGACCGAGAACATCGCCTTGCCGGTCGGCGTCGGCCACACGCGCTCGGTGGGCGGCAGCGGCAGGCGGAAGCCGCCCGGCGTGCGGATGCGCTCGTTGAACGCCTCGAAGCCGGACACCGTGCGGTCGATCAGGTCGCGGATGCGGTCGTAGTCGGCGATCAGGTCGAGCCAAGCCACCTTGCTCGCCGGCAGCGTCGCATGCGCGATCCCCGCGACGATCGCAGGCTCCGAGCGCAACTCGTCCGACGCCGGCTTGAGCTTGCCGGCCGACGCGTGAACCATCGACATCGAATCCTCGACGGTGATCGACTGCCGGCCGGTGGCCTGCATGTCGAGCTCGGTGCGGCCGAGCACCGGCAGGATGAAGGTTTCCTTCGCGACCAGCAGGTGCGAGCGGTTCAGCTTCGTGCCGAGATGCACGCTCAGGTCGAGCTTCGCCATCGCCGGGAACGACTGTTCCGGATCGGGCAGCGCGACCGCGAAGTTGCCGCCGAGACACAGCAGCGCCTTCGCGGTGCCGTCGATCATCGCCTGCATCGCCTGCACCGCGTCATGCCCGTGATGCGCGGGCGGGGTGAAGCCGCACACGTCCTCGATCTTCTTCAGGAACTCGGCCGACGGCTTCTCGGTGATGCCGACCGTGCGGTTGCCCTGCACGTTCGAATGGCCGCGCAGCGGGCACACGCCGGCGCCGGGCTTGCCGATGTTGCCGCGCATCAGCAGCAGGTCGGCGATCAGGCGCACGGTTGCCGTGCCCTTGTTGTGCTGCGTGACGCCCATCCCGTACGTGACGATCGTTGCATTCGACTTCGCGTACGCGAGCGCAACCTGTTCGAGCTGCGCCTGGCTGAGCCCGCTCGCGCGCTCGATGTCGTCCCACGACGTGGCTTCGAGGTCGGCCGAGAACGCGTCGAAGCCGTTGGTGTGCTGCGCGATGAACTCGCGGTCGAGCACGTTGCCGCGTTCGGTTTCGAGCTGCAGCAGCGCCTTCATGATGCCCTTCAGCGCGGCCGCGTCGCCGCCGGCGTCGACCTGGTAGTACGTCGATGCGATCCGCGTCGAGCCGAACGACGCCATCTCGATCATGTCCTGCGGATCGGCGAAGCGCTCGAGTGCGCGCTCGCGCAGCGGGTTGAACACGATGATCGGCACGTTGCGCCGCGAGCACTCGTGCAGCGTGCCCATCATCCGCGGGTGGTTCGTGCCGGGGTTGTGGCCGATCGAAATGATCAGCTCGCAGTGGTCGAAATCCTCCAGCGACACGGTGCCCTTGCCGATGCCGATCGACTGCGGCAGGCCGACGCTGGTCGGCTCGTGGCACATGTTCGAGCAGTCGGGAAAGTTGTTGGTGCCGAGCTCGCGCGCGAACAGCTGGTACAGGTACGCGGCTTCGTTCGACGCGCGGCCCGACGTATAGAACTCGACCTGGTCGGGCGGCAGCGCGCGCAGCACTTCGCCGATGCGCGCGAACGCGTCGTCCCATTCGACCGTTCGGAACGTGTCGGTCGCGCGATCGTAGACGAGCGGATGCGTGAGCCGGCCCATGTTCTCCAGCTCGTAGTCCGACATGCGCAGCAGCGACGACACGGTGTTCGCCGCGAAGAATTCGGGCGTCACGCGCTTGGTCGTCGCTTCCCACGTGACGGCTTTCGCACCGTTCTCGCAGAACTGGAACGTCGACTTGTGTTCCTTGTCGGGCCACGCGCAGCCGGGGCAGTCGAAACCGTCGGGCTGGTTGGTCCGCATCAGCACGATCGGCGCCTCGATGGTTTCCATTTGCGTGCGCACCGCATCGGCTGTCGCGCGAAGCGCGCCCCAACCACCGGCGGGCCCGTCGTACTTCCTGATGCCTGGCACTTCGCGTCGATTTGTCATGTGAATCTCCATCAGCCGGTCCCGATACGGGCGGCTCGGTTTGCGCCGTGTCGCGGCGTGGGGCGGCTCCGTCCGGTGGACGGAGCCGGTCATGCATGCCCCGGGCGTGCGGGGCACGCTGGGTTTCAGTGCGCGTCCTTCTTCGCGCCGGACGACTTCTTGCCGGAGGGCTTCGCGGCAGGCGCGGGCGGCGGTGCGTCGGCGGGCGTGTCGCCGGCCTTCGCATCATCGGTGGCCTTGGCCGCCTTGCCGTTCGGTTTCGCCTTGCCGTCGGCGTCCTTCTTCGCGTCCTTGGCCGCCTTCGCATCAGGCGCCGCGAGCATGTTGAACTTCACTTCGTCGCTGGCCTTGTCGTAGTCGACTTCGCATCGGTCGCCGGACTTCAGGCGATCGGCGAGGATCTCCTTCGCGAGCCGGGTCTCGATGGTCTGGCGGATCTGGCGCTTCAGCTCGCGCGCGCCGAATTCCGGCTGGTAGCCGGCTTCGGTCAGGTGCTCGACGAGCGAGTCGCCCATCACGAGCGTGATGTCCTGCGCGGCGGCCGTGCGCACCACGCGGTCGAGCTGGATCTGCACGATCGCGCGGATGTTCTCCTTCGACAGCGCATGGAAGACGATCACCTCGTCGATCCGGTTCAGGAACTCGGGGCGGAAATGGCCCTTCAGCACCTGCATCAGTTCCTCGCGAATCGCCTTGTCGGTCTTGCGCGCGGCTTCCGGTTGCGTGAGGTTGTCCATGATGATCGCGGCGCCGAGGTTGCTCGTCGCGATGATGATCGTGTTGCTGAAGTCGACCACGCGGCCCTTGCCGTCGGTCAGGCGGCCGTCGTCGAACACCTGCAGCAGCACGTTGTAGACGTCCGGATGCGCCTTCTCGATCTCGTCGAGCAGGATCACGCTGTACGGGCGGCGCCGTACGCGCTCGGTGAGCTGGCCGCCTTCGTCGTAGCCGACGTACCCGGGCGGCGCGCCGATCAGCCGCGCGACCGCGTGCCGCTCCATGTACTCGGACATGTCGATGCGGATGATCGCCTGCTCGTCGCCGAACACGGTCTCGGCGAGCGCCTTCGCGAGCTCGGTCTTGCCGACGCCCGTCGGCCCGAGGAACAGGAACGTCGCGATCGGCCGGTGCGTCTGGCCGAGCCCCGCACGCGACAGCCGCACGGCATCGCTGACGGCCACCACCGCGTCGCTCTGGCCGACCACGCGCTCGCGCAGTTGCTCTTCCATCTTCAGCAGCTTCTGGCGCTCTTCCTGCGTGAGTTCGGACACCGGGATGCCGGTGAGGCGCGACACGACTTCGGCCACCGATTCGACGGTCACTTCGAGCGTCTCCGAACCGGTCTTGCGCTGCCACGCCTCCATCATCTCGTCGACGGCCTTCTGCTTTGCGTTGATCTGCTCCTCGAACTGCTTCGCTTCGTCGAAGCGCTTGCGCGACGTCGCGTAGTCCTGCTCGCGCTTCAGTTGCGCGATCTGCGCTTCGCCTTCCTGGATGTCGACCGGGCGCGACGTCGCGCCGATCCGCACGCGCGCGGCGGCCTGGTCGATCAGGTCGATCGCCTTGTCGGGCAGGAAGCGCGACGTGATGTAGCGGTCGGCGAACTCCGCGGCCGCGACGAATGCGTCGTCGGCGAACGTCACCTGATGGTGCGCCTCGAGGCTGTCGCGCAGCCCGCGCAGGATCACGATCGTCTGCTCGACGCTCGGCTCCGGCACGAACACGGGCTGGAAGCGCCGTTCGAGCGCCGCGTCCTTTTCGATGTACTTCTGGTATTCGTTGAGCGTCGTCGCGCCGATCAGGCTCAGCTCGCCGCGCGCGAGCGCGGGCTTCAGCACGTTAGCGATGTCGAGGCCGCCTTCACCGCCGCCCTGGCCCGCGCCGACGATCGTGTGCAGCTCGTCGATGAACAGGATCAGTTCGTCGTGCTTCGCAGTGACTTCGTCGATGAGTTGCTTCGCGCGCTCCTCGAATTCACCGCGATATTTCGCGCCGGCCACCATCGAGTTGATGTTGACTTCGACGAGCCGCTTGCCGCGCAGCACCTCGGGCACGTCGCCGTTGACGATCCGCTGCGCGAGCCCTTCGACGATCGCCGTCTTGCCGACGCCCGGCTCGCCGATCAGCACCGGGTTGTTCTTCTTGCGGCGCGCGAGCACCTCGATCGTGCTCTCGATTTCCTGCGCGCGGCCGAGCACCGGGTCGAGCTTGCCCTGGCGCGCGATCGCAGTCAGGTCGCGCCCGAACTTGTCGAGGTTCGGCGTGCCGGTCGGCGCATCGACGCGGCCGTCCTCGGCACCTTTGCCGACCACCTTCACGACTTTCTGGCGCAGCGCCTCGGGCGTCACGCCGTATTTCTTCAGCAGCGTGCCGGCGACGCTGTCCGGCACCGATGCGAGCCCGATCAGCAGGTGCTCGGGGCCGATGTACGAGTGACCGAGGTCGCGCGACGCCTGGAATGCGTACTGCACGGCCTTCTTCACGCGCGGCGAGATCGACAGCTTGTCGAGCGGCGCGTCGGGATCGGCCGTGCCGGTGTGCGCATGCTCGTCGATGTACGACCGGATGTCCTGCGGCGACAGCTTCAGTTCCTTCAACAGCGCGGCACACACGTCGGTGTCCGCGAGCGCGTACAGCAGGTGTTCGGAATCGAGCTCGCCGCGGCGCAGCTCGTGCGCCTTCTCGGCCGCGCGCTGCAGCAGTTCCAGCGTCTGCTCGCTGAACGCGTCGGTCGGGTCGACCGATTCGCGCGGAATCTCGGCGGCGAGCGGCGATTCGTCGTCGAGCCCGCCGAACAGCGACGACGAGCCGCCGCCGCCCAGCAGCGAATCGAACGGGTTCAGCATGCTCTGATGCCGCATCAGCTGACGGAAGTGGTAATCGCAGATCGAGATCGTCTTGCGCTCGCCGTCCTGCATCACGGTTGCGCGCGCGACGGCCGGCCGGGCGTGGCAGATATCGCAAAGTGCGGGCATGGTGGTCTGGCTCCTGTCGGTGAAAGTGGGTCGAAGGGTGAAGTCCCGATGCGGTGCGGCGCGTGGCGCATCCCGACCGCGAACGCACGACGCGCGGCACGGCGGCGCGCGGGCGGCACCGGTGCTGTCGCGCAGCGCGCGCCGGCGTCGTGTACGGTCGCGGTCAGGGCGGCAAGCGTGCGTGCCGGGAGGAGCCCACGGCATCGCTTCGACTGCGTTCAAAATAGCGAATCGGCGGAGGCCATCCAAGACACAGTTCCGCAGCGGCCTGGCCGCGAATTGCACCCTCGCATGCGCTCGCGCGCGGGTGGCAAGGAGTACAGACGGGCGGGCGCGCGGCGCCACGGGCGTGCGCGGCTTACGCAGCGTGTGATGGCAGGAAGCGGGAGCGGGCGGAACGCGAACGGAGCGCGGTGCGACATCGGCGCGCAGGGCGCCGGTTGCCGGTGGGTGGAGCGCACCGCGGGTGCGCAGGCGCGACGGAAGCGCCGCAGCGGGAACGTGCTTCGACCGGCCAAGTGCGACCACGCACGCACCGCAGCCGATGCGTGTGTGGCGGCCGAAGGAGAGGGCGGGTTGCACGGTCCGGGCCGGACACGGCGCAACCGTGGCGTGCCGCGGTCAGTCCGGGAATGTCATCGCGAGCCGTTGCCGGGCGATCTGCTTCACGTCCATTGACAGTGCCGCATTCGGCAGACCATTGGCCCAGACGGAGAACGAATCCTCGATCAGGTTGCGCGTGTCGGGCGGCAACTCGGCCAGGACCAGCGACATGACGGTGAACAGCACGGCGGTGTCGCCGGCCTGGCTGCTCGCGTTCGCATCGACCGCCTGCTTCAGGTGATCGACCGACGCCTGCAGCGCCTGCAATGCCTCATTCGAATCGCTCATCACACACTCCATGCAAGATGGGTTCGATCGGCGACGAACATGCGGCCGGCGGTGCGGCCGGTCGCGCGCGACGCCTGGCGGGCATCGCGCGCGGGCAACCATGGTCAGGCCGCCGTGCTGGCCTGCGGCGCCACGGCCACCGATGCTTCGCTCGTCAGCATCAGGAACGTGAACGTCTCGCGCAGGTACAGGCGGACGACCTTGTCGGTATGACTCGTGTAGCCGATTGATACGTCTTCCCCGAGATGCAGCTCGTAATCGCCGCCGCGCGTGGACAGCACGCAGCCGCCGCTGATCGCCGGCGCCCAGATGATCTCGCCGCTGACGATTCGCTTGATATGGCCGAGGACCGGATAGCCCTGGTCGCGCGCTTCGCTGAGCGCCGTGTACGCATCCGAGCCGAGCACGACCGAGTACGGGCCGTCGACGCCCGCGAGCCGCAGTGCCTCGAGCGCGTCGCTGATCGCGTCGGGATACGCGCTGACGTCCGCCGGCAGCGTGAGCTTGCGGTTCGACGTGCCTTCGCGGATGCCGACGATGCCGGCGGCCGGGTAGCCGTCGAAAATCGCGCCGTCTTCGGCGAATGCGAGCCGCTGCGCGGCGTCCTTCGCCGGTTGCCAGTCGGCATCGCGCGCGCCGCGCTCGACGCTGTCGATCGCATCGCGGCTCAGCTCGAACGGCACCGTCAGCTCGACGATCGTGCGGACTTCGCGCAGCCGTGCATTCACGAGCTCGCGCGGCGCGCTGACTTCGACCAGGTGCCCCGTGCCGACGGCCGACAGCTCGGGGCCTTCGGGGCCGTCGACGTCGACGACGCGGCGGCCGGCTACTGATCGTTTGAACGTGCGGGCCACTTCCTCCTCGATTTGTTCCCAGGCGGAGGACGAGATCGGGGCGAGTTCGCGGTGCAGGTTATACATGGGTTCTTGTTGCCTCACGTCAGCGAAAACACTTCATGGTGGGCCGATCGGCTGAGGGACTGCGCCTGATGCCAGGCATGCCGATCGCGGGCGAAAATGCATATTAGCAGGCTCGATCGACACCACTGCAGCACAAATCGAAACGACACCGTGCGGTGGCGCAACTGTTATGCAATTCGCGCGTGGGGTGAGGGTGTGCACATGTGCGGAATGCCGCGACCGGATGGCGAAATCGGTTTCGTGCCGGCGCTCACGCCGCCCGGGTCGCGCTCGATAACGCGGCGAACCATTTCAGGTCGACGGCTCATCGCGAGTCGGGCATTCTTACGAACATTCATCCGGCAGGGTTTCAGGAGGCCGGTGTGGGGCGGCGTTCAGTCGCAGGGGCCGGGCCCGGATGAATCATAGATGCAGCCTATTGAAGCTTCACAACAAGTGGAGGTCATCCATGGCACTGCAACTCGTCTCGCCCGAAGACAAATACATGCTGAAGACGGGCGTCATCAATCACGAGGATGTCATCGGGCATTTGCGGCAGGTGTTGAACACGTTTGCCGCGAAGCCGGAGTACAACAAGTTCTATATCGGCATCACCAGTGACCTGTACACCCGGCTGGCGAAACACCGGGCCACCAAGCCCGACTTCAAATTGATGTGCCCGATCTACCTCGAAGCGCACAACCTGGTCGGGAACGCGTTCGACCGTCTGGAGCGCAAGGCCATCGAGACCTTCCGTACCGGCATCACGCACCCTCAATCCGGAGAACGGCTGCTGGCGTGCAGCAACGGCCCGGGTGGGGCATTGCCGAAGAACTGGCTATATATCCTGGTCGGCTGATTCGTCGAGGCGGCGCGCCGAGAATGTACGCCTTTGCGCGTCACGGCCTGGATGTGACGGGTGGCTCCAGCGCAGCGCCGCACGCTCTCTGCGCACGAGCGCCCCGGCCGACTGAACTGCGGCCGTTCCGGGCACGCCCGGCGCGGGGTTGCACGCCGGACCGCCCCTGGCGCGTTGCCTTACGACGGCACGCCTTTCAGCGAGCCGATTTTCAGCGAGCCGTCGCGATGCGGCGCGGCTGGCGACGCTTCCGGCTGCGCGGCGTCCGCGGCCGGCGCCGCACGATCGGCGAGCGCTTCGAGCAGGTCGGCCGACGGCACGAAGAACAGCGAGCCGGTGACGGCGCGGCTGTAGTCGAGCAGGCGGTCGTAGTTGCCGGGCGGGCGGCCGACGAACATGTTCTCGAGCATCTGCTCGATCGGCGCCGGCGAGCGCGCGTAGCCGATGAAGTAGGTGCCGAATTCGCCTGCGCCCGGGCGCCCGAACGGCATGTTGTCGCGCAGGATCTTTACTTCCTGGCCGTCCTCGTCGAGCGTGGTCAGCGAGCTGTGCGAGCACGACGGCTTCACGTTCGGTGCGAGTTCGATGTCGGACAATTTGGTGCGGCCGATGATGCGCTCCTGCGTCTCGACCGCGAGTGCGTTCCAGCCGGCCATGTCGTGCAGGTACTTCTGCACGATCACGTAGCTGCCGCCCGCGAATTCCGCGTCTTCGTCGCCGATCACCGTGAAGTCGACCGCCTCGCGGCCTTCCGGGTTCTCGGTGCCGTCGACGAAGCCGATCATCGCGCGCTGGTCGAAATTGCGGAAGCCGTGCACCTCGTCGACGACCGTGACGGCATCGCCGAGCGCGCCGAGCAGCTGCGTCGCGAGTTCGAAGCACAGGTCCATCGCTTCCGCGCGAATGTGCAGCAGGATGTCGCCCGGCGTCGCGACCGCGACGCGCTGCCCCGCGCCGAATTCGCGAAACGGATGCAGCGTGGCGGGACGCGGGTTGCCGAACAGCGCATCCCACGCGTCGGCGCCGAAGCCGCACACGCAGGTAAGGTTGCCGCCCGGCACGCGCTTGCCGACCGAGCGCACGAGCGCGGCGATGTCGCCGCACCATGAACGGATCGTGTCGGCGTGATCGGCGCCGGGATTGATCGTCGCCACGAGGAAGATCGCGCTGCGCGTGATCGTGCTGTGAACGTTTTGGGAGAGCGGGGGAGATGTCTGCATCGTGGCCTGCCGGTCAGTCATGTCGGGACGGAAGTGCCGTGGCGCGCGAAGGCGAACGGTTGAACTGTGTCATGCGACTGTTCTCTTTGTGTCATGCGGATGAAGGACGTTGCGCGGACCTCGCGCAACGGGCCGCAGCGGTGGCGGCCGGCCGCACGGCGCGTGACCTGCCCGCACCACGTAACGTCGTCGAGCAAGCAATCTAGCAGCTTCGGCCAGTCTTTGGAACACGTATCGCCAATCTGTCATTCGAATCCGTCAAACAGGGCCGGATTTTGGGCCGCGCCCGCGCAGCTGTACTCCCGGCGCGCGCGGCGCTGTGCTCTTGAGCGTGCGTGCCGCGTGCAGTAGATTAGGTCCCGCTGCGCCCGCCGACGAGGAGCGTCATGATGAACCTGCTGGAAGCGATGCGTGTGTATGTCGCGGTGGTCGAGCATGGCGGCCTGGCCGGCGCGGCGTCCGAACTGCAGCTCGACGAAGCACAGGTGAGCGAACGGATCGACGGCCTCGAACGGTATCTCGGCTGCCGCCTGCTGCTGTGCCGCGAGCACGACGACGTTGCCTGCACCGATGCGGGCGACGCGTTCCACGTGTGCTGCCTTCGGACGCTGTCCGCGGTCGAGCAGGCGGTCGGCGCGGCCGGCCCGCACGCGCCGGATGTGCCGGTTGCGTCGGACGCGCACGATACCGCGCATGCCGCCGCGCACGACGCGGTTTTCCCGCCGCCCGGCGCCGTTCAAGCCTCATCACCGCGACTGTCACCTTGAATACGACCACCGTTTCCTGCTCGCCGGCCGAGCGCATTCGCCGCCGCTTCGGCCATTTCCTTCACGCAGCCGAACTGGCCGGGCTGATCGTGATCGGGCTCGCGACCGCGTTCGCGATGACGCAGGAAGCGTGGAAGGTCGTGCTCGCGGGCGAGGTGTCGCTGACCGACCTGCTGCTGATGTTCCTGTACCTGGAAGTGCTCGCGATGGACGTGCGCTACCTGCGACTCGGCCGGTTGCCCGTGCGGTTTCCGCTGTTCATTGCGATGACGTCGCTCGCGCGCGACCTGATACTGCGCGGTGCAACCGACAGCCCCGAACGAATGCTGATGACGACGTTGGGAATCGTGCTGCTCGCAGTGGGCGTGCTGATCCTGAGTTTCGGCCAGCACCGCTTTCCGGCCGACGTCGCCGATGTCGAGGACGATGCGCATGTGGGCAGGTGACACACGAGCGGCAGGCCGCATGCATGTTCCATGCCCTTGCAAGGAGGATGCCGGATGAGCACGCATTCCGTTGAAACGAAACAGGCAGTAGAACTGCAGCACGCGGCGTCGGACGCCTACCGGCTGGCGCGCGACACGCGCGATGCCGATCCGGCGCTCGCGCGTGCGCCGTCCGTCGCCAGGCTGCAGCGGGAGGCCGCGCACGCGTATGCCGATGCGGCGCGTGCACGCGTGGCGGCCACCGGCATCTGAATCGAACCCCGGCGTGCCGCATGCGGTGCGGCGGCTGCCACTGACCATCCAACCGAGCGAGGTGTCGCATGACCAAGCAACTGATCGTCGCCGTGTTCGGCAGCGTCGACACGGCCCGCCAGGCCGCGAACGATTTCGAGGCGCTGTCGGAGAAGAACGAAGGATTCCACATCGAGAACGGCGTCGTCGTCGAGAAGGACGCGACCGGCAAGCTCGCGGTGCTCCACGCCGAATCGAGGCCGTTCAAGGGCGGCGTGATCGGCGCGATCGCAGGCGGTTTGCTCGGGCTGCTCGCCGGGCCGCTCGGCGTGGTCACCGGCATGGCGGCCGGTGCGGGCGCCGGCATTCTCGCGGAAGCGGCCGGTAATGCGCTGCTCGACGGCACGTTCGTCGAGACGATCGCGGCACGGCTCGTGCCCGGCAGCGTCGCGGTCATCCTGGAAGCGAAGGAGGACACGCCGTTCTCGGTCGACAACGTCGTGACGGGATTCGGCGGCAAGGTGTTCCGCCAGACGCTCGACTGACCTCGCCATCTTCGAACCGCATCGGGAGAACGACATGCGCATCGATCAATCGTACCGGCGCTTTGACATCGCGGCGACGCTGTCGCCGCTGCCCGGCAACGGCAACCGCGCGATCGCGGTCGTCGACGTGACGACCGACGATCCGGCCCGCATCGCCGATCTCGGCACCGGGCAATTCCTGCAGATCCGCAAGTGGGTCGAGTCGAACGACGTCGCGTTGCTGACGGTGGTGTTCGACGAATGCAAGGTCGCGATCGATCACTACGCGGACAACGTCGACGACGCTTGAGCGCACGCGGGGCCCGCGCATGTCCGGGCTTCGCGTGATTGCCGGCCGACGGCCATCGGCAAACCGCGCTGACGCGCGCCGGCATCGTGCCCGGCGAATGGCTGCCGCGCGATCGCGCGGGGCCGCGCCGTCGCGTTCGAATCTGTTCACCACGCCGGCCGGATTTCGCGTTTCCTCGCCAAACTGTCACTTACATTCGTCGAAATGACGCAGTAGGATGCCGAACCTTGTCTTGATGAGATTCGCATTGCTATCCGCCTTCAATTTCGATAACGGACGAGGTTCGCACCGGCACGCCCGCGCCCGGGCACGGCTATCCGGCTTCGTGCACCGGCGCGACCATGCCGCCCGTGCATCGCAGGCCGGTTCACCGCTGGCGGGGCGAGGCGGATGAAGCTCTACGAGAAATTTGCAAACGACATAGAGAGACTCATCCGGCAAGGGGTATATCGACACGGCGATCGTGTGCCGTCGGTGCGGCAGGCGAGCCAGCAGCACCGGATCAGCATCACGACCGTGCTGCATGCATATCTGCTGCTGGAAAGCCGCGGGCTGCTCGAAAGCCGGCCGCAGTCGGGCTATTTCGTGAACCTGCGGCGCGACGACGGCCATGCGCCGGTGCGCGAGTTGCGGCCGTCGAAGCCGATCGCGATCTCGTCATCGGTCGACGTGAGCCGGCTCGTGCTGTCGACGCTGCGCTCGATCGGCACCGACGACGCGGTGCCGCTCGGCTCGCCGTATCCGGACCCGAGCCTGTTCCCGTTCGAGAAGCTGAACCGCTACGCGTATGCGGCCGGCCGCGACAAGTCGCTGTGGGGCGTGACGGACGGGCTGCCGCCCGGGCATCCGCGGCTGATCCGGCAGATCGCGCGCCGCTACCTGGAAAACGGGATGTCGGTGGACCCGAACGAGATCATCGTGACGGTCGGCGCGACGGAGGCGATCAACCTGTGCCTGCAGGCCGTTGCGAAGCCGGGCGACACGATCGCGGTGGAATCGCCGACGTTCTACGCGATGCTGCACGCGATCGAGCGGATGGGGATGAAGGCGATCGAGGTGGCGACGCATCCGGAATACGGGATCGACATCGCAGCGCTGGCCGCGATCGCGAAGTCGCAGCCGATCGCCGCGTGCATGGTGATGCCGAACTTCCAGAACCCGCTCGGCTTCCAGATGCCGGACGAGCGCAAGCGCGAGCTGGTCGAGTTCGCCGCAAAAGCCGACCTGCCGATCATCGAGAATGGCGTGTACAACGAACTGTATTTCGGCAACGTGCATCCGAGCACGCTGAAGTCGTTCGACCGCCACGACAACGTGCTGCACTGCTCGTCGTTTTCGAAGAGCCTGACGGCCGCGTACCGGATCGGCTGGGCGCTGCCGGGCCGTTATCGCGAGCAGGTCGAGAAGCTGAAGTTCCTGAACACGCTCGCGACGCCGTCGCTGCCGCAGCTTGCGATCGCGGAGTTTCTCGAACGCGACGGCTACGAGCATCACCTGCGGCGGATTCGCAAGGCCTACGCGCAGCAGGCGAACCTGATGCGTACGATGGTGTCGCGGTTCTTCCCGGAAGGCACACGCATTTCGAGCCCGGCGGGCGGCTACGTGCTGTGGATCGAGCTGCCCGCGCAGGTCGACGCGATGCGGCTGTACCAGCTCGCGCTGGAGCAGGGGATCACGATCGGGCCCGGCTACATGTTCTCGATCGCGGACAGCTACCGCAATTTCATCCGGCTGAACTACAGCAGCCCGTGGTCGCCGGAGATCGAGCAGGCGGTCGTGACCGTCGGCAAGCTCGCGGCCTACTGCGTCGACTGAATGGTCCGCCGCGAGTTGGGCGCCGCGGACGGCGTCACGTCAGCCGGTACGACTGCGCGCCCGTTCCCGCAAGCGTGCCGCCGTCGACGATCAGGTATTCATTGCGGATCGGTTTGCCGTCGAACCAGCATTGCAGGATCTCCAGCGTGCCGGCCGCATAGCGTGCCTGCGCGGACAGCGACGTGCCGGAGATGTGCGGCGTCATCCCGTTGAACGGCATCGTGCGCCACGGGTGATCGGCCGGCGCCGGCTGAGGAAACCACACGTCGCCGCCGTAACCCGCGAGATGCCCGGACGTGACGGCATTCACGACCGCGTCGCGCTCGACCAGCTTCGCGCGCGCGGTGTTGATCAGGTACGCGCCGCGCTTCATGCGCGCGATCATCGCCGCGTCGAACAGGTGCTCGGTCGACGGGTACAGCGGGATCTGCAGGTTGACGATGTCGACGGCGCTCGCGAGCGACGCGGCATCGGCGTGATACGTGAGCCCGAGTTCCTGTTCGACCGACGCATCGAGCCGGTGGCGCTGCGTGTAGTGCAGATGCAGGCCGAACGGCTTCAGCCGGCGCAGCACGGCGAGCCCGATGCGCCCCGCGCCGACCGTACCGAAGTGCATGCCTTCGACGTCGTAGCTGCGCGACACGCAATCGGCGATGTTCCAGCCGCCTTGCTGCGCGATCGCATGCGACGGCAAGTAGTTGCGCACCAGCGCGAGCGTCGTCATCACCACGTGCTCGGCCACGCTGATGCTGTTCGAGCCGGTGACTTCGGCGACGGTGATGTGCGCGCGGGCGGCGGCGTCGAGATCGACGTGATCGGAGCCGATGCCTGCCGTCAGCGCGAGCTTCAGCTTCGGCGCGCGGGCGATCCGTTCGGCCGTCAGGTACGCGGGCCAGAACGGCTGCGAGATCACCACGTCCGCTTCGGGCAGCCGGCGCTCGAATTCGGAGTCGGGGCCGTCCTTGTCGCTTGTGACGATCAGCGTGTGGCCGTGCGCTTCCATATAGGCGCGCAATCCGAGCGCGCCGGACACCGAACCGACGAGTTCGCCGGGCCGGAAACCGGGCGGGCCGGCCGGCGTCGGCGCGGTTTGTCCGTCCGCGTAGTGCGTGATGACCGGAATCGCATCGCGCACGTAGCGCGGCGGATAGCCGTCCACGGGATCGGGGTAGAGCACGCACAAGACGGTGGCCATCGGGTAGCACTCCTGGTGACGGGGAGAAGGCGCGCGGCATGCGGATTGCGCAGGGTCCGCGACATGCGCTGCAGACGGCTGGCGTGTTGCGCCGCAACGTTGATGACGTTCTACGCCCGTCATGGATCTCGTACAAGCTACAGTCCTTGTTTGCGTGCGCTGCGGGGGCGTCTGTACCTGTTCTTTTCATGAGGGACGCCGATAATGGGATCGTTACCTGACTCTGCGGGAGCGATGTCATGTCCGGAAGCGATTCCTCGTCTTCACGTCCCGATCTCACGCAAGGCATCGCGCTCGACGATCTCGCCGACGGTGCAATGATCGAGGGCCATGTCGGCGACGCAGCGGTGCTGCTCGTGCGCCGCGCCGACGAACTGTTTGCCGTGGGCGCGCAGTGCCCGCACTACGGCGCGCCATTGGCAGACGGCCTGCTGGAGGGCGATACGATCCGCTGCCCGTGGCATCACGCGGCGTTCTGCCTGCGCACCGGCGAACTGCTGCGCGCGCCGGCGCTCGAGGGGCTGCCGTGCTGGCGCGTCGAACGTCGCGACGGCCGCGCCGTCGTGCTCGATGCACGCCTGGCCGCCGCGCCGCCCGCGCTGAATGTGGCCGGGCTGCCCGCGTCGGTGGTGATCGTCGGCGGCGGGGCCGCGGCGATCGCGGCTGCCGTGACGTTGCGGCAGGAAGGCTATCCGCATCCCGTCACGCTGCTCACCGCCGATGCCGATCCGCCGTACGACCGGCCGAACCTGTCGAAAGACTATCTCGCCGGCACGGCCGACGCCGACTGGCTGCCGCTGCGCGCGCCGTCGTTTTATGCGGACCATCACATCGACGTGCGGTGCGGTACGCGTGTCGCGCGGATCGATCCCGCGCAGCAGGCGGTCGAACTGGCCGACGGCAGCCGCGTCGGCTACGGTGCGCTGCTGCTGGCAACGGGCGCCGAGCCGAACCGGCTGACCGTGCCCGGCGCGGATCTGCCGCACGTGTGCGTGCTGCGCTCGCGCGCCGATTGCGACGCGCTGATCGGCAAGCTGAAAACGGCACGTCGCTGCGTCGTGGTCGGCGCGAGCTTCATCGGGCTCGAAGTGGCCGCCGCGTTACGCACGCGCGGGCTCGACGTGCAGGTCGTCGCGCCCGATGCGCATCCGATGGCGCACGTGCTCGGCGAAGCGCTCGGCAGCACGATCCAGGCACTGCACGAATCGCACGGCGTCGTGTTCCATCTCGCGACGCCCGCGCAGATCACGCCGGACAGCGTGACGCTGTCGACCGGCGACGTGCTGCCGGCCGATCTCGTAGTGGTCGGCATCGGCGTTCATCCGAACGTGGCGCTCGCGCAGGACGCAGGGCTGGCCGTCGAGCGCGGCGTGACGGTCGACCGCTTCCTTCAGACGAGTGTGCCCGGCATCTACGCGGCCGGTGACATCGCGCGCTGGCCCGATCCGCTCACGGGCGAGCTCATTCGCGTCGAGCACTGGGTCGTCGCCGAGCGGCAGGGTATCGTCGCCGCGCGCAACATGCTCGGGCAGCAGCGGCCGTTCGACGCGGTGCCGTTCTTCTGGAGCCAGCATTACGACCTGACGATCAACTATGTCGGGCATGCGGAGCGATTCGATCGTGTCGAGATCGACGGCGACCTCGGCGCGCACGATTGTTCGATCGCGTACTGGCGCGGCAACACGCGGCTCGCGGTCGCGACGATCGGCCGCGATCTCGACAGCCTGAAGGCGGAAGCGGCATTCGAGCGGCAGATTGCAGCCGCGTGACAGCGGCGTGACGACATGATTCGAACCCGGAGGCAAGATGAGTCCCGATGTCCGTACACGTTTCGAAACCGAGTTTGCGCCGCGCATCGCGGCGCGCGTGCTCGGCCTGTATCAGCCCGGCGAAGTGAGGGTGGACGTCGTGCCGCACGACGGGCAGGGCAGCCCGACCTGTGTCGACGTGATCGGCCTCACGTCGACGGTCGGATTGCCGAACCGGCTGAACGCGCGGCTCGCGTGGCGCGACGATGCGATCGACGCGCTGCTGGCCGAGCCTGATCGCAGCCGCTTCGATCGCTATCTCGCGGCGCTGCCGGTCACGATCGAACGCTGGCAGATGGAACTGCCGGTCGACTTCAGCACGCGGACCCAGCGCGATCGCGAGATCCTGATCGGCGATCTGGATTTCGATGCGTGAAACGCGTCGCGCGATGCGTGCCGATGAACCGGTGGACGTTACCGGTCGCGTGTCTTGATGATCACGCGGCCCTGGTCGATGCCGCCACGCAGCGCTTCGTCGCACGTGAGCCATTCGGGGGTGACGAGCTCCGGTGCCGGAAGGTCGACCGGCGCGCCGTCGCGGAAGATCCGCACCTGGGCGACCCACGCGCCGTTCGCGTTGCGCGTCGCCTCGACGCGAATCTCGTGATCCATGAAGGTGTCGGTGGCTTGCATTGGTCGAGGCCCTCCGTCGTGCGTGAACGCGGTGCGTCGATCGTAGCAGCATGGCGCGCGCCGTGCATCGGAAACGAAGCGGAACCTGCGTGCGATTCGAAGCACGATTCGACGCGCGAGACGGGAGCGAACCTGTGGCCTTCGATCTGACCTTTTCCATCAAGGTGTTCGCGGCGCTGTTCGCGATCATGAACCCGATCGCGAACGTCCCCGTGTTCCTGTCGCTGACGGAAGGCGCGGCGGACGGCGTGCGCCGCAAGGTCGCGCTCACGGCGGCGATCGGCGTGACGGCCGGCTGCATCGTGTCGGCCGTCGCGGGTGGCGCGATCCTGCATGTGTTCGGCCTGACGATCGACGATTTTCGCCTCGCGGGCGGGCTGCTGGTGCTGCTGATCGCGCTGTCGATGCTGCACGGCGCGCCGAGCCGCCAGCATTCGCCGGGTGACGACGAAGGCGCCGACCCGGCGGCGGCAGAGAGCGTCGCGATCTATCCGCTGACGATCCCGCTGCTCGTCGGCCCCGGCACGATCGCGACGATGATCGTGCTCGGGCACAGTGCGTGGTCGACCGGGCAGGAACTCGCGTTCGCGCTCGGGCTCGCCGCGTTTCTCGCGCTGCTGGCCGTTTCGCTGCTGTCCGCGCCGCTGATCGGCCATTACCTGTCGCCGCGCGTGACGGCGGTGACACAGCGCCTGATGGGGATGATTCTCGCGGCGATCGCGATGCAGATGATCGTCGCGAGCCTGAAGGCCGCGTTCGGGCTGCCGCATTGAGCGCGGCGCATCCCGAACCGGCCGCCTGATTTCACGGAGTCGCTGATGAATACGCTGATTGTGTTGTCCTATCCCGACCTCGCGGCCGCCCATCGCGCGCTTGCCGAACTCGATACGTTGCGCGACCGGCACGTCGTTGCGCTGTCGGGTGTGGCGATCGTCGAGTGTGCAGCCGACGGACAGTTGCGCGCGCATGCGGTCGACCCGGGCCGCACGCCGCCCGGGTCGCTGCTCGACAGCGTGGTCGAGCACATCGAATCGTCGCTCGACGCGTGGCGCGAGAAGCCGGTGGACGACGCGTTGATCGACCGGGTCGCGCGCAAGGCGCGCCCCGGCACTGTATCGGTCGGTCTGGCCGCGACACAACTTGACATCTACGCGCTGAGCGCGGCGCTCGCACCGTTCGGCGGAGAAGTGATCGACACGACGCTGTCGATCGACGACGAACTGAAACTCGTCGAAGCGATTTCGAAAGCGCGCGACGGTGGCAGTCAGGCAGCGACCGACTGACTGACGAAGCGCACAGGGCGCGTGGCGTGCGACGCGTGAATCGGCAGGGTCTGAAGCGAACGTAAGCCGTCGAACCACCAGGTATCGTCGCCGATGGATTTCGACATGCGAAAAGTCAGGCCGGAAAGATTGACCGCATCCGTCGCAGAAGTGCGCAAAAGATGTGGTCACGATGACTTCGCGCCGCATGATCCGCTCGAAAGCGGCGACGTTCTTACCGATCGCGATGCATTGAATCTGGCAATGCAGGTGACCTGCGCGGATTGATTTATTCGATGATCGGCGAATGCGCGACATGCCTCTCCTATACTGACAGGGACTGCTTTTCACGGGAGGACAGCCAGTCGGCACGAGTACATCGATCATGCCGTATCGTCGTGCGATCGGTGGCCGGACCTCGCTGCAACCCGCCGCGGTCACGGCGGATACGCGCGCCGGGCCGCTTCATAAGGAGCCACGATGCCCTACGTCCTGATCGTCGAAGATGACGCCGACACGCGGACGATGCTTGCGGCGCTCGCGCGTACGCAGCAGCTTTCATGCGATACGGCCGCGACGCTCGAAGAAGCGCGCACGCTCGTCACGACGCATACCCCCGATCTCGTGCTGTGCGATCTCGTGCTGCCGGACGGCAACGGGATGGAATTGTTCGATGCGTTGCCGAAGCATTCGCACTGCGAAATGGTGTTGACCACCGGCCACGCGAGCCTCGAAACCGCGATCGACGCATTGCGGCGCGGCGCGACCGACTACCTGGTGAAGCCGCTGAACATGCAGCGGCTGAACAGCATCTTCGCGCGCGTGCCGCGCACCACGGCGCTGCACGAGGAAATCGCCGAACTGCGCTCGGAATTGCAACGCCTTGGCCGCTTCGGCCGCATGCTCGGCAGTTCGCCCGCGATGCAGGCCGTCTACGACGCGATCGGCCGGGTTGCCCGCACCGAGGCGTCGGTGCTGCTGACGGGCGAGTCGGGCACCGGCAAGGAGCTGGCCGCGCAGACGGTGCACGACCTGAGCCTGCGCCGGCGCGGCCCGTTCCTCGCGGTGAACTGCGGCGCGATCGCCGCGAACCTCGTCGAGAGCGAGATGTTCGGCCACGACCGCGGCAGTTTCACGGGCGCGGAGCGCCAGCACAAGGGCTTCTTCGAACGCGCGGACGGCGGCACGCTGTTGCTCGACGAGATCACCGAAATGCCGCTCGAATCGCAGGTCAAGCTGCTACGCGTGCTCGAGACGGGGCGCGTTACACGGCTCGGCTCGACGCGCGAGATCGACGTCGACGTGCGCATCGTCGCGGCGACCAACCGCGATCCGGAAAGCGCGATGGCCGACGGCAAGCTGAGGCCCGACCTGTTCCACCGGATCAACGTGTTCCCGATCCCGCTGCCGTCGCTGCGCGAGCGCGGCGACGACATCCCGATGCTGGCCGATGCGTTCCTGCAGCAGTTCAACGCTGAAAGCGGCCGGAACCTGCGCTTCGCGCCGGCCGCGCGCGAAGCGCTGAAGACCTACGCATGGCCCGGCAACGTGCGCGAGCTGCGCAACTTCGTACAACGCGCGAGCATCTTCAGCGATGCCGACGTGATCGATACGCTGCCGCCGCCGATCATGGACGAACTGTCGAACCTGACCGATTCGCACGAGGATCGCGTGACCGTGCCGTTCGGCACGCCGCTCGAGGAAGTCGACCGGCGGTTGATCCTCGGCACGATCGCGCAATGTGGCGGCGTGAAGGCGCAGGCGGCCGAGGTGCTCGACGTCAGCCTGAAGACGATCTACAACCGGCTCGCGCAGCTCGAAGACGAAGCGGACAAGTCGGAATCCTGATGCCGCCGCGACGGCACGCGCGCGACCTGCCGGATCCGCATGCGATCGCGGCCGACTGGGTCGGTGCGCGAAATGCGTGCCCAAAACTTGCCGTGGGCTTGTAAAAAAGAACAGTCCCGGCATGCGCATGGCGGGGAGCGAACTCGCTCGCACCGCGACGCATGGCGATCGGGCCGGCTGGCATGAAAGCTGCCTGAATGCTGTATCCGAAGCGAAACCCGCGAAACGTCAGGAGGGCCATCGATGTCCGTCACGCTAGCGCTGCAGATGCGTCAGCATCTCGCACTGACGCCGAGGCTTCAGCAGTCGCTGCGGCTGCTGCAGTTGTCGTCGCTCGAATTTCAACAGGAATTGCGGCAGGCGCTCGACCTGAATCCGTTTCTCGAAGACGGGCAGGGCGACGAGGCGACCGCCGCCGAGACATCGGAGCAGGCAGCCGAAATCGCCGCGCCCGAAGCGGTGCCCGAATCCGTCGTCGCGAGCACGCCGGCCGGCGAGGTGCCCGACGCACCCGAGGTATCGCTGACGGCCGCACCCGCACCGCGCGGCACGAGCCGCCAGGGTGACGATGCGGGTGGCCTGTCGCCCGGGGAATGGATGGCTGCGGAGCCCTCGTTGCATCAGCAACTGCACGATGCGCTGCGGCTCTACCCGCTGAACGACCGCGACCGTGAAGCCGCGCGCCTCGTGATCGACGCGCTAGACGACGACGGCTACCTGCGCCAGGCCCTGCCTGAACTGCTGGTCGCGGCCGACCCGGCGCTGCTGCTCTCCGAGCAGGATCTCGCGATCGCGTTGCGGCTCGTGCAGATGCTCGACCGCCCGGGCATCGCCGCGCGCTCGCTGTCCGAATGCCTCGTGCTGCAGCTCGACGCGATCCCGGCCGGCACGCCGGCGCTCGCGGAAGCGAAGGCGATCGCCCATGAGCATCTGGAACGACTCGCGCGGCGCGAGACGGCCGAGATCCAGCGGCGCATCGGCTGCAAGACGCAGGCGCTGCATGCGGCCTTTGCGCTGGTGCGCGGGCTCGACCCGCGTCCCGGCAATCACTACGGCAGCACGCACGGCGACTACGTGGTGCCCGACGTGATCGTGCGTCAGGTGCGCGACGAGTGGATCGTGACGATCAACCCGGCCGTGCTGCCGCGCGCGCGCCTGCACGAACGCTATGCAATGCTGTTCGCGCAGTCGCGCGGCGAGCGCGATTCGCCGCTCGGCCAGCAATTGCAGGAAGCGCGCTGGCTGATCCGCAACGTGCAGAAGCGCTTCGATACCATCCAGCGCGTCGGCGAATGCATCGTCGCGCGGCAGCGCGATTTCTTCCGTTACGGCGAGATCGCGATGAAGCCGCTCGTGCTGCGCGACATCGCGGAAGCGCTCGACCTGCACGAGTCGACCGTGTCGCGTGCGACGGGCAACAAGTACATGGCCACGCCGTACGGCACGTTCGAATTCAAGCATTTCTTCCCGCGCAAGCTCGAGGCAGCCGGCAAGGGCGTGTGCTCGGCAGCGGCCGCGAAGGTGCTGATCCGCGACATGATCGCCGCCGAGCGGCACGCCGATCCGCTATCCGACGTCGCGCTTGCTCACCAGCTCGCGGGCCGCGGCATCCTGCTGGCGCGCCGCACGGTGACGAAATATCGGCAGGCGATGAAGATTCCGCCGGCCGACCTGCGACGTCGCGATGCCGCATGACGGCTGCGCGGCGATGCAAGCGCGCGCGTGCCGGCGTCGCGTCGACGTGTGCGCCAACGACAGGAGTGCAACCATGTCGGCCAAATCGCAGGCGCCGGCAGCTTGCGGCAGGAGCCGCGCTGTCGGCCAGACACGGTCAGTCGAATACCAAGGATCTCAAGCCACCGGCGAAGTCGATGGCCAGATCGATGAGCGAAAAGGAACGCGAAAAAATGGCATCCACCCCGACGCGCGGCAAGCCGGAGCACAAGTACGATGCGTGACCGGCGACGACGTGTCCTGACGACTGCTGCCATCCAGGAGGTATCCATGCTTCGATACGCAGTCATCTTTTTCATCATCGCGATCGTCGCGGCCGTGCTCGGCTTCGGTGGTATTGCCGCCGGTGCGGCGGAAATCGCGAAGATCCTGTTTTACATCTTCATCGTGATCTTCCTGGTCACGCTGTTGCTGGGTATCGTTCGACGATGAGCCGCGCGTCCAGCCGGTCGCGGTGCGTCGCGGAGCTCGAGCGCGCGCTTGCGAACGGTTTCCCGTCGGAGTCGACTGTCGTCGTGCATGCAGACGACGCATCCGGACGGCTGACGATCCAGGTCGCATGGGTGCGCGAGCCGACCGAGGACAACGCGCGCGAATGGCGCTGCGCGGTCGACCTGCGGTTCGACGCGGATGCGATCGGACGTTACGCATCGCTCGACGCGCCCGGCCGGCTGCGCGTGCGCACGCACCTGTGCGACCTCGCGCGGCGCGCGGTGGACGAGCGCAAGCCGCGTGTCGGGGATGCCGCGATCGAATGCAATGTGGCGCTCGATGTGACGTGCGTCGAACTGGACGCGGCGTTGCACGCGCCCTGACGCGGTTGCCGAGTCCGGCGTCGCAGTAGCCGGGGGGCGGCGCGTATTTTGCATCGTCATTGCAGACGAGCACTGGAGGCCATCGTGCAGAATCAACAGGATGCACAGGTTCGCGACCCGTATCGTGGCCATGAGATCCGCGTGTGGGCATGGCGCAACGACAGCGGCGCGTGGCGCGACGAGGTGCAGGTGTATGTCGGCGGCGAGCGCCTCGAGCTGGGCACGCCGGCCGTCGCCGGCCCTGACTGGCTGACCGAGAGCGAAGCGCTGCTCGCGGGTGTCGAGCGTGGCCGCTATCTGATCGACAAGCGCATCGACGACGATTGAGCCGCGCGGCAGCGGCGTACCGGTACGGCAGGGGCGTGGCCGGTGATCGTTCGCGGCCTGGCGAAGCCGACGGCGATCCGGCGAAGGTGCCGTCGGCGAAGCAGGCGTCTCAGGGCCGCGCCGCAATCTCGTCGAGATGCCACAGCAGGTCGGCCGGGTCGTCGTACACGCGCAGCGCGCCCGCGCGTTCGAGTTCGTCGCTGCCGTATCCGCCCGACAGCAGCCCGACGCCGAGCGAGCGGCAGCGGGCAGCGGCCAGCATGTCCCAGATGCTGTCGCCGACCACGACCGTGTGTTCGATCGGCACGTTCAGTTGGGCGGCAGCCGTCAGGAACAGGTCCGGGTCCGGCTTCGCGTACTTGACCTGGTCGCGCGTGACCACGACGCTCTTCGCCGGATCGACGCCGAGCGCCTCGAGATTGATGGCGGCCGTCTCCATCCGCCCGCTGGTCGCGATCGCCCAGCGGATGCCGGCCGACGACAGCGCGGCCAGCAGTTCGCGCGCGCCCGGCAGCGGCCGGACCTGCGCGCGCAGCCGCTGGTACGCGGCCGCATGGAGGCGCGCAAGCCGCTCGACGCGCTCGGCGTCGAGGTCGCCCGACGTCTCGCGCAGCAGCTGATTCAGGAACAGGCCGCCGCTCATGCCGATCTTGCGGTGGATGCGCCACACCGACAGTTCGATGCCCTCGGCATCGAGCGCTTCCTTCCACGCGAGCACGTGCTGATAGACGCTGTCGACGAGCGTGCCGTCGAGATCGAACAGAAAAGACGTTTCAATGCGCATGTGAATCTCCTGGCTCGGTAAGGTTCGAGCGAACGGGTCGTGAGAAGCCGGTCCGCACATTATCGGCGCAAGGCCATGTCATGGCCATGTCCCGCGACCAACCGACGCCCCCCACGCCGCGCCGTGTCATGCGCCGCTGGTACAATCGCGGCGATCGCCGGGCCGGGTTCTCCGTGCCGCGCGCCCCCAACCCTCGTCTCGTCGATTCCAGGCATGGCTACACCGGACGCCGTCAGTTCCAAGCACTCGTGGTGGGGCGTACTGGCCCTGGCACTCACCGCCTTCATCTTCAATACCACCGAATTCGTGCCCGTCGCGCTGCTCAGCGCGATCGGCGACAGCCTGCACATGCAGCCGACCGACGTCGGCCTGATGCTGACGATCTACGCGTGGGCCGTGGCCGTCGTGTCGCTGCCGCTGACGCTGGCCACGCGCCATGTCGAGCGCCGCAAGCTGCTGACGGGGGCGTTGCTGGTGTTCATCGGCAGTCACGTGGTGACCGGCGTCGCGTGGAATTTCGCGGTGCTGATGGTCGGCCGGCTGGGCATCGCATGCGCGCATGCGGTGTTCTGGTCGATTTCCGTGCCGCTGGCCGTGCGGCTCGCGCCGAGCGACCGGAAAAGCCGCGCGCTCAGCCTGCTGGCGATGGGCACGGCGATCGCGATGGTGGCCGGCATTCCGCTCGGGCGCGTGGTCGGCGAGACGTTCGGCTGGCGGGTCACGTTCCTGATCATTGCCGGCGCGGCGGGCGTCGCGTTGCTGCTGCTGCGCGCGACGTTGCCGGTATCGCCGAGCCAGGGCGCCGGGTCGCTCAGCAGCATCGGCGTGTTCCTGCGCAAGCCCGCGCTGGTGGCGCTGTACGCGATCACCGTGCTCGTCGTGTCCGCGCACTTCACGTCGTACACGTACATCGAGCCGTTCGTCCAGAGCGTCAACCATGCGAGCAGCAGCCGGATCACCTACGTGCTGATCCTGTTCGGCGTCGCCGGCATACCGGCCGCGATCTGCTTCAACCGCATCTATCCGCACCGGCCGGACGACTTCCTGCTCGGGTCGATCGTCGCGCTGGCAGGATGCCTGCTGATCCTGTTCCCGTGCGCGCTGAACATCGTCACGCTGTCCGTGCACACGCTGGTCTGGGGCGGCGCGATCGTCTGCTTCGGCCTGGCCATGCAGGCATGGGTGCTGAAGCTGGCGCCGGAGGGAACCGACCTGGCGGTGTCGATCTTCTCCGGGCTGTACAACGTCGGCATCGGCGCGGGTGCGCTGATCGGCAACCATATCGCCGGCGATTTCGGGCTGCCGTGGGTCGGCACGTTCGGCGGCGTGGTCGGCGCGGTTGCGGTCGGGATCGCGTGGCTCGCGTTGCGGCTGCATGCGAGGCAGGCGGTGGCGTAGCCGGCGCCGGGTTGCGGCGCGCGGCGCAGGCGGCCACCGCCCGGCATCGCTTTTCGCGTGTCATGCCACCGAGTACCCGCCGTCGGCCACGAGCGCATGCCCCGACACATAGCTGGAGTCGTCCGACGCGAGGAACGCGACGATCGTCGCCATCTCTTCGGCGGAGCCCCAGCGTCCTGCCGGTGTCGATGCGGCAAATGCCTGTTGCGCCTCCTCCGACGGCCAGATGCCGCGATGATGGAACGGCGTTTCGATCAGCCCCGGGCACAGTGCGTTCACGCGCACGCCACGCTTGAACCATTCGATCGAAGCGGTCTTCGTCATCCCGATCACCGCGTGCTTGCTCGCGATATAGACAGACGCATTCTCGAAGCCGATCAGCCCGCCCATCGACGCGTTGTTGATGATGCTGCCCGAACCCTGCCGCAGCATGATTTCAGCGGCGTACTTCATCGAATTGAATACACCGCGCACGTTCGGTTCGAACACCCTGTCGAACCGCTCGGCATCCTGCTCGAGCAGCGGCGCGAACACGCCTTCCGTACCGGCATTGTTGAACGCGATGTCGAGGCGTCCGTAGGTCTCTACCGTGAAATCGAACAGCTTGCGCAGATCGGCTTCGTTCGCGACGTCCGCGACGAAGGCCTTAGCTTCGCCGCCGGCGGTCACGATTTCGTCGACCAGTCGATCGAGCTCGGCCTTGCGCCGCGCGGAGACGACGACCTTTGCGCCGCGCCGCGCGAGTTCGATCGCGGAGGCGCGGCCAATGCCGGAACTGGCGCCCGTCACCAGTGCGATGCGGCCGTCGAGTTGGGCCGGTTTCGTGCTTGCGTTCATGATGAAATTCTCCAGAGTGATAGATGAAAGCGACGCATGTGGCTGAGTTAAATCGGTTGCGATGCACGCTTGATGTGCATTGTGGTCGCTCGCCCGGCGTAAAAAAATGGAACAATGGCGCATTCAGAATTCCTGTTTTGGGAATTAAACTCGTTACCTCAAGCGCGTCAGAAGGGTTCTCCATGCTCAACCGGCTCGACATCCTGAAGATCTTTGCCGCGGCCGCCGCAGCGCCCACGTTCCGCGAGGCGGCAGCGCGTATCGGCGTATCGCCGCAGGTCGTGACGCGCGCAGTGCGCGAACTGGAAGAGATGCTCGGCGAAACGCTGTTTCACCGGACGACCCGGAGCATCCGGATCACCGCATTCGGGCAGGCATTCGCGCGTGATGCGCAGGTAGCGCTTTCCGCCGTCGACGGGCTGTTCGGGCCCGCGACCGGCCAGGCCGACGAGCCGGTGGGTGTCGTCCGGATCACGGCGCCATCGGGTATGGGGCGTCGTTACGTCCAGCCGATCCTGAGCGATCTCATGCAGCGGTATCCGGGGCTCGTGCCCGACCTGAGGCTGTCGGACGTGCCGTCGCCGGTGGTCGACGAACAGATTGACATCGGCGTGCGCGTCGGGGCGATCGGCGACAACCGCTTCGTCGCGCGCATGGTCGGGCCGTTACCGATGTGGATCGTCGGCGCGCCGTCGCTGATCAGGCGGCTGGGTGAGCCCAAAAACCGCAAGGAACTCGAATCGATGCCGGTCACGTGCCTGATCGATCGCGCGAGCGGCCGTGCGTGGCCGTGGATGTTTCGGGGGGAGCACCAGTTCGTCCCGTCGTCGCCGGCGTACCTGACGGACGATACCGAGGTGGAGATCGAGGCCATATGCGCGGGGGTGGGGCTGGGCCAGTGCTCGGAGTATCTCGTCCGGCCGTACATCGACAAGGGGCGCCTCGTGCGGCTGCTGCCCGGCCTCGAACCCGAGCCGTGGAAGCTGCACGTCTATCGTCCGCGGCGCGGGCCGATGCCCCGGCGCATCCGGGTGGTGTACGACGAGCTGGTGGCGAAGCTCGCGGATGCGACGTGGCGAGGGTAGCCGGCGCGACCGGGGTGCGCGGCCGCTGATCGAATCGGCGCGAAGCGGCGTCAATCACCGCTCGACGGCATCGGCGCACCGGCGACGCAGTAATGTGCGCACGGCACGGCCACGGATGGCCGCGTCATTCGTCGCAAGACACGCGGCAAGCCGACATATTGCGGCATCATCATGGTGCCGACGCACCCGCATTCGGTGCCCGATATTCGACTGGAGACTCTGCATGCCGATACCCCGGATTGAAACCCGCGACGCGATGGGCGACCCCGATGTGGTCTATCTGAACCCGGATCACGTGCTGTGGATGTCGCAGCCGACCGCTGCGCAACGGCGGCCGGGCGGCACGGCCATTCGCGTGGACGACCGCGTGAAGGGCGGTTCGTTGCTGATGGCCGACAATCCGCCGACCGCTCGACTGCTGCAGGATCTCGGGCCGTTCGTGACGGTGGCGCTGGCGAACCCGTCGTCCGACTATCCGGACGGTCTCGTGCATGTGCGTGCGCATGCAATCGTCAAGATCGCGACGGACGACCACGACAAGCCGCTCGCCGAGCGCACGCTCGGCTGGGTCCACGTTCAGGACGGCTCCGCCTTCAAGGTCAGGGATTACGCTGGCGTGGCCGCGCAATGGCAGGCGTCGGTGGCGGCTGCCGGCCGCTGAGCGGGTCTTCACGTTTGCGCAATGACGTGGCGGCCTGCCGTGCCGCGGTCGGCAGGCCGTGGTTCTCCTCGGGAAAACGGGTGCCTTGCCTCGTGAGCCGGGGCAAACGGCTCAGGTGTCGTATCCGATACGCAATGCGTCGACCAGCCGGGTAACATGGCGCATCGTGCGAACCCGCACTCGTTCGGGCCTACGTCGCGAAAGCCCCCGTCGAAGCGCTCGATGCAGATGTTCTCCACCGGCTTGCCGAGGAACCGTCCGTCATGAACCTTTCCGCGTCCGATATCACGCCAGAGGAACTCCGGCTGTTCGGCGACATCGTCGCCCGCCTGGAAGAGCTGGGGCCGGTCGTCGACGTCAGGACGGTCGTGCTGCCCGCGATCACGCAGCTGCTGCGTGCCGATTTCGCCGCGTCGTTCGACTGCGACGAACGAACCGGCCTGTGGCGCAACGGGTTCTCGTACAACGTCGATCCGTTGCAGATCGCCCGGTACGAAGCGTGGTTCCAGCATGTCGATCCGGTCACGTCGCAACTGTGCGCGCGCCGCGTGGCGACCTGTGTCGACGAGGTGGTGAGCCGGCGCGAGCTGGAGCAGACCGAGTTCTACAACGATTTCCTGTGCCGCGACGGCATGCACCACGGCATCAACGTCTACGCGTTCGACGGCGCGACCCACGTCGGCGACCTGCGCATCTGGCGGGCGCAGGGGCGGCCCGATTTCACCGAACGCGACAAGCTGCTGCTGAACGGCATCGAGCCGTTTTTCCGGCGCGCGCTGCTGCGGCGGCGCCATGCGTGCGCGGGGCTGACCGAGCGCGAGAGCGACGTCGCGCGGCTCGTTGCCGCCGGCTATACCGACAAGGACGTCGCGCGCACGCTCGGCATCGGGGTGCCGACGGTCCGCACGCACCTGCGGCGCGTGATGGCGAAGAAGGGCGTCGCCAACCGCGCGAGCCTGGCGGCCGCGCTGGCGTGACCGGCCGCGCGGCCGACGGCCGGGGTCATCCATTGTGATGATGGGCGTCAAAATCGGCGCGTCCTACCTTGTGACGATCCCCTGTGACGAGGAACGACGACGATGCCCACCCTGGGAACCCTGACGCTCACCGAAGCCCGGAACGCGATCCTGCGCCGGGAGTTTTCCTGTGTCGACTACGCGTACGCATTGATCGAGCGGCACGCACGCTGGCGCTACCTGAACGGCTTTACATGCGTCGACGACGCGCGGCTGCTCGCCGAAGCGGCCCGCTGCGACCGCGACCTCGCGACGTCGGCTACCCCGCATGCGCTGCTGGGCCTGCCGATCGCGATCAAGGACAACATCGATACCGCCTGCCTGCCGACCGGCAACGGCACGCTGGCGCTGCGCAACCGCGTGCCGCCGCAGCACGCGCCGGTCGTCGCGCGGCTGCTGGCGCACGGGGCGCTGATCGCGGGCAAGGCGAACCTGCACGAGCTGGCATTCGGCGTATCGGGTAACAACCGCGTGACCGGCGCGGTACGCAACCCGTACGACTTCAACCGGATCCCGGGCGGCAGCAGCAGCGGCTCGGGCGCACTGGTCGGCGCGGGCGTGGTGCCCGCCGCGCTCGGGACGGACACCGGCGGCTCGGTCCGGATTCCGGCGGCGCTGTGCGGCGCCGTCGGCCTTCGTCCGACCGTGGGGCGCTACCCGTCGGCTGGCGTGGCGCCGATTTCGCGCACGCGCGACACGGTCGGCCCGATCGCGCGGTCGGTCGAGGACATCGCGCTGCTCGACGCGATTCTGTCGGGCACCGGCGCTGGCGCTGGCGCGCCGACGTCGATGCCGACGCGCAGCGCGACGCGCCCGGTGCGCCTGGCGGTCCCGCGCACGACGTTCTGGCGCGGCCTCGCGCCGGATGTCGACGCGGTGGCGAATGCCGCGCTGGCAAAGCTGGAGCAGGCGGGATTCGAGTGCGTCGACCTCGACCTGAACGACTATCCGGGGTTCTTCGACGACGAGCCGGCCGTCATCGCGATGTATGAATTCCGTTCGTCGATGCACGCGTATCTGGTCGAGAACGGCTACGAGCTGTCGGTCGATGACATCGTCGCGAACGTGGGAAGCCCGGACGTCGCGAAGATCGCCCGCCATATCACCGGCCCGGACGGTATCGCCGAAGCGGCGTACCGCACCGCGCTCGACCGGCGTACGCGGTCGCGTGCCGCGTATCGGCAGTGCCTTGCCGACAGCGGTGCCGATGCGCTGGTGTTTCCGACCACGATCGCCGCCGCGTGCCCGATTCCGTCGGGCGACGCGATGATCCTCAACGGCGAGACCGCTTCGGTGTTCTCGACCTACATCCGGAATACCGAGCCGGGCAGCAACGCCGGCGTACCGGGCATGACCGTCCCGGCCGGCCTGACGGCGGCCGGGCTGCCGGTCGGTCTCGCACTGGATGGGGCGGCCGGCACCGATCGCGAGCTCATCGCGGTCGCGCTGGAGGTCGAGCGGGTGCTCGGGCGGTTGCCGGCGCCGGATGACGGGTACGGAGTGGAGGGGCGGCTGGCCGGATACCCGGCCAGCGACGTCGCGTCGTGACGCGTAATCTGCCAGGACGCCCGGCGAGCCGATCGCGACGGAATGCGATCGGCTCGGCTGTCGCGTTCCTGGCAGCGCGCCGGTGCGGCTACCGGGACATCGACGGAATGGAGCTGGTGGTTGCCTTCGCATAGAAGCCGACCAGCGTGTCGTGCATCTGTTGACGGCTGGCGTCGTCTGCGTATGCCATATGGCCTCCCGGGTACAGCACCCGCGTGTAGTTGGACTGCATTTGCGATTGCGGGACCTGGCCGCCGTTCGGATCCGATACGTATTGCATGTCCCAGTCGATTGCGGCGGCCGGGACCACGCCGTCGTAGTACCCGGCCGCGGTCAGCACCTGCATTTTCGGATTGATCGCCATTTCGTCGGCAATGAAAATGGTCGCGTCCGGAAACGGGAGCCGAGAACCATCCGGATAGCTCGTGAGCTTGTTCCAGGCAGAACTGATCGCCGAATTCAGCCCTTGATATCCGGAAACCGCTTGATACTTGAGCGTGTTGTACGCATACGACGTGAAGATCGGCGTATAGGCGGACAGGTCGTCAAGGGATGGATCGTAAGTCAGGTAATTGCTGATCGATGCGGGGATCGTGGTTCCCGTTAACGCCTTGCGTAAATCATAAAGCCCGAGCGTCTTTCCATTGACCATCGCATCAACGGACGCGACAAAGCCGAAATTCGTCACATAAAACGACTGCGCACCGACTTGACTCACCATCGCATTGGCCATGCGCAGCGTGATGCTTTGGTCTGCGGAACTGGACGGCGAACCTGTCGCGGCCTGATTGAAGAGGTAGCTATTGTTTGCCGACGCGTACACGCCGTTTCCGAGCAGTGCATTGAGCGGCTGAACCGACGCTTGCGACTGGGTCATCGCGGCAGCCGAGCTTTGCCAGGACGTGTCGATCGATCCGTCGCTACCGATCGGATTGGCGAGTTTCTTCAGGTCGTTGAATACGAAATCTTCAGACTTTTGAAAAAGATCGGTGAGACTCAGGTTGGCCAGTGACGGGTCGCTAATTGCCCCCCAGTATTTCGCGGCCATTGTAATGGTGGGAATCGTGAATGCAGGAAGCGGATAGCGCCGTGCGGGGTGAACCGACCCGTCCGGGTAGCGGTTGGAACTGGCATTTTCGTAGAAATTCAACGCGGGTGCCTGCATCAGGAGACCGCTCAGCTTGATTCCGTACGTATCGTGCAGCGTGTACGACATGATCCCGACACGCGGGCCGCCGTACGACTCGCCGTAGATCATCAACGGCGACTGTCCGCGGTTGTTGATGTTCAGGTAGCGGTAGATCAGCCCCGCATTGACCAGTTCATCCGCATCGACACCCCAGAAATCCTTGTTCTGCTTCGGCGCGATCGCTTCGGAATAACCCGTTCCCGGCGGATCGACGAACACGATATCGGTCTTGTCGAGCAGCGTCTGCGGATTTTCTCCCAGGGTGACGTCATTGGGACCGGAGACGGTCGAGCCTTGTGCGGAAAATACCCGCATCGGCGCGTAAGAACCCATATGGAGAAAGTTCGACGATGAACCGGGCCCGCCGTTGAAGAAGAAGGTGACAGGGCGCTTGGTGACGTCCGCGCCGTCCAGCGTGTATGCCGTATAGAAGAGCGACGCCGTCGGCGCGTTGGTGTTGGGATCCCGCACGGTCAGGTGGCCCGCCGTCGCCGTATAGGTCAGGGGCTTGCCGTTGAGCGTAATGCGATGGTGCGTCACGGCCGCTGCTTCCGTCGCGGACGGTAGCGATCCGGTTGCGGTCGTGTCGTAGGCCGTGTTGTCGACGTAGGGCTGGTCGGCGGCCAATTGCGGCAGCGACGGCGATGCTGGTGTGGTGGCGGACGTGGTTTGAGGCGGTAGCGGCGCCGGTGCCGCAGCGGAAGACGTTGTAGCGGCCGGGCCGTCATCGCCACCGCAGGCGGATACGAGACATGCGGCGAGGATGGCCGCTCCGAGATAGGCGGCCTTGATCGACGGTAGTCGACGGCCGAAATGATTCGCATCAGGTAAACGCGACATTTTTACCCCTTCTGTTCGAATTTGAAAAAGCGAGAAAATTTTTATACGTCTCCTCTATTTGGCAACCTCCTGTTTGCCGTCTTTTAATGAATTTAATAGGCGTGAAAAATCCTGCACGATTACGCGCCGCAGGTATTGTTTGGTGAATTAACCCCGATCAGGGCCGCTGTTCTTTTAATGAAGCGAGGGCTTAAGTGATGTCTCCATTAGTATGGCGTGCTGAATGTATGTCACAAAATTTTACGGCGCAAGAGGTTTGTGGAAGTTAAAAAATGTTTCTCATGTTTTTATAAACATCGATTAACTCAAGGGATTTTCCAATCAATAAGGATGCTTTTTGATTGTTGGATGTCAGCGGATATTCGACTTGCGCGCGAGCGGGAAGTGGGCGGCGTCGACGTCGGCCGGATCGTCCGCCATGCGTCACCGTAAGGGAAGCGGCCGCCTTCCGGATGAGCCTGTTGTGGCGTACGTCCCCTGCGCTCGGGCGGAATCCCGATGCCGGACAGCCGCCGTCCCGTCGAGCGTGCCGGTGTGCCGTTCCGGCGATGCGTCTCGTTCGTTGGTTCGACGCGCCCGGCGTTGCTCGGCCACCGTTGCCGACGATCGGGCGCGTCGCCAATCCCGCCGGTCAACGCCGGCGACCCATCAGGAAAACCCTGATGCGGCCCGGCGAAGCGGTCTTTTTCATGCCCCGGCCGCCGCTGCAGCCGTTTCACCGCCAGCCCGTGGCGGCCCCCATGCCGGGTGGCCGCTCCCCTCGATCCAGCATGGCTTTCAGGTCGTATTGCCTGTCATGTAGGGTATGGAAAGTCGCAGAATTTCGACGATATTTCCGCGTTTCAATACCTGTCAGGTATTGAAACGGCCGCCTAAAAGTATTGGACGCTCGATTCGGCCGAGACGTATAAATCGCCTCAAGAACTTCACCCACACGGCGTGCCCCATGTCCTCCGTCACCATCGAACGCATCGAAACCCGCCTCGTCGACCTGCCGACGATCCGCCCGCACAAGCTGTCGGTGGCCACGATGTATGGCCAGACGCTGATGCTCGTGAAGGTGTTCTGCAGCGATGGCGTGTCGGGCCTCGGCGAAGGCACGACGATCGCCGGGATGGCGTACGGCCCGGAAAGCCCCGAAGCGATGAAGCTGGCGATCGACACGTATCTCGCGCCGGCAATCGTCGGCAAGGACGCGACGCGCATCCAGACGCTGATGGCGTTCCTCGGCAAGCTCGCGAAGGTCAACCACTTCGCGAAGAGCGCGCTCGAAACCGCGCTGCTCGACGCGCACGGCAAGCGGCTCGGCGTGCCGGTGAGCGAACTGCTCGGCGGCCGCCGCCGTGACCGCCTGCCGGTTGCGTGGACGCTCGCATCGGGCGACACGGCCACCGACATCGCCGAAGCCGAGCGGATGCTCGACCAGCGCCGCCACAACGTGTTCAAGCTGAAGATCGGCGCGAAGGCGCCCGAGGCCGATATCCGCCACGTGGCCGAGATCAAGAAGGCCGTCGGCGATCGTGCATCGGTGCGCGTCGACGTGAACATGGCGTGGAGCGAAACGCAGGCCGCTCGCGCGATTCCGGCGCTGGCCGATGCCGGCTGCGAACTGGTCGAGCAGCCGGTGGCCTCGGCCGCGGCGCTGGCGCGCCTGATGCGCCGCTTCCCGATCGCGCTGATGGCCGATGAAATCCTGCAGGGCCCCGACAGCGCATTCGACATCGCGAAGCATCACGGTGCCGACGTGTTCGCGATCAAGATCGAACAGAGCGGCGGCCTGTTCGCCGCGCAGCGCGTCGCCGCGATCGCGGATGCGGCCGGCATCGAGCTGTACGGCGGCACGATGCTCGAAGGCGCGTTCAGCACGGTGGCGTCTGCGCACCTGTTCGCGAGTTTCGCGAACCTGCAGTGGGGCACCGAACTGTTCGGGCCGCTGCTGATCACCGAAGAGATCCTGACGCAGCCGCTCGATTACAGCGACTTCGAACTGACCGTGCCGGACGGCCCTGGCCTCGGCATCGAACTCGACGAGGACAAGGTCAGGCGTTTCACTCGCGACGGGCTGACGAAGGTCGCGCGATAACCCGAGCCAGGCAAAGGCCGTCATTCCCCCAATACACGTGGAGACACCATCATGAGCGTCAAAGTTTTCGATACCCGGGAAGTGCAGGATCTGCTGAAGGCCGCGTCGAACGCGGGCGCGGACAGCACGAAGGGCGGCAATGCGCGCACGCAGCAGGTCGTGCTGCGGCTGCTCGGCGACCTGTTCAAGGCGATCGACGATCTCGACATCACGCCCGACGAAGTGTGGGCCGGCGTCAACTACCTGAACAAGCTCGGCCAGGACGGCGAAGCGGCGCTGCTCGCGGCCGGCCTCGGCCTCGAGAAGTATCTCGACATCCGGATGGATGCCGCGGACAAGGCAGTCGGCCTCGACGGCGGCACGCCGCGCACGATCGAAGGGCCGCTGTATGTCGCGGGCGCACCGGTGCGCGACGGCGTGTCGAAGATCGACCTCGACGCGGACGACGGCGCGGGCCCGCTCGTGATCCACGGCACGGTCACGGGCATCGACGGCAAGCCGATCGCGGGCGCGCTGGTCGAATGCTGGCACGCGAATTCGCACGGCTTCTATTCGCACTTCGACCCGACCGGCAAGCAGAGCGATTTCAACCTGCGCGGTGCCGTGAAGACGGGCGCCGACGGCAAGTACGAATTCCGTACGCTGATGCCGGTCGGCTACGGCTGCCCGCCGCAAGGCGCGACGCAGCAGCTGCTGAACGGCCTCGGCCGCCACGGCAACCGCCCGGCGCACGTGCACTTCTTCGTCGACAGCAACGACCACCGCAAGTTGACGACGCAGTTCAACATCGACGGCGATCCGCTGATCTGGGATGACTTCGCGTATGCGACGCGCGAGGAGCTGATCCCGCCCGTGGTCGACAAGACCGGCGGCACGGCGCTCGGCATGAAGGCCGATGCGTACCAGGACATCGAGTTCAACTTCGTGCTGACGCCGCTGGTGCAGGGCAAGGACAACCAGATCGTCCACCGCCCGCGCGCAGCCGCGACGGCCTAACCGCCCGCCGGCGCGGCGCGGATGCGCCGCCGCCGGCCGGGTTCCCGCGAGATTCAACCGATTACCGATGCGAGCGTGCTTGCAGGACGCGGCACGCGCATGGGAGGAGCCAACATGTCCGCCACGATCGACCAAGCCACCGACCTGGATCACCTGCTCGCCACCGCCGTGCAGGACGACAAGGAGGCAGGCGTATTCCGCTGCCGCCGCGACATCTTCACGAACGCCGAGCTGTACGAGCTCGAGATGAAGCACATCTTCGAGAGCAACTGGGTGTACCTGGCGCACGAAAGCCAGATCCCGGCCAACAACGATTACTACACGACGTGGATCGGCCGCCAGCCGATCGTGATCACGCGCGACAAGACGGGCGAGCTGCACGCGGTGATCAATGCCTGCGCACACAAGGGCGCGATGCTGTGCCGCCGCAAGCACGGCAACAAGGGCAGCTTCACGTGCCCGTTCCACGGCTGGACGTTCTCGAACACCGGCAAGCTGCTGAAGGTGAAGGACGAGAAGACGACCGAGTATCCGGTGCAGTTCAACACGCACGGCTCGCACGACCTGAAGAAGGTCGCGCGCTTCGCGAACTATCGCGGCTTCCTGTTCGGCAGCCTCAGCGCCGACGTGCTGCCGCTCGAAGAGTATCTCGGCGAAGCGCGCGTGATCATCGACCAGATCGTCGACCAGGCGCCGAACGGGCTCGAAGTGCTGCGCGGCAACTCGTCCTACATCTACGAAGGCAACTGGAAGATGCAGATGGAGAACGGCTGCGACGGCTACCACGTCAGCACCGTGCACTGGAACTACGCGGCGACGATGGGCCGCCGCAAGGAAGACGGCACCAAGGCCGTCGACGCGAACAGCTGGAGCAAGTCGGTCGCGGGCGTGTACGGCTTCGACAACGGCCACATCCTGCTGTGGACGCAGACGATGAACCCGGAAGTGCGGCCGGTGTACCAGCACCGTGACGAGATCAAGGCGCGCGTCGGCGACGTGCAGGCCGACTTCATCGTCAACCAGACACGCAACCTGTGCGTGTACCCGAACGTGTTCCTGATGGACCAGTTCAGCACGCAGATCCGCGTGGTGCGGCCGCTCGGCGTCGACAAGACCGAAGTCACGATCTTCTGCTTCGCGCCGAAGGGCGAGAGCGAGACCGACCGCACGGTGCGGATCCGCCAGTACGAAGATTTCTTCAACGTGACGGGCATGGGTACGGCCGACGACCTCGAGGAGTTCCGCGCATGCCAGGCCGGCTATGCGGGCATCACCGCGATGTGGAACGACCTGTCACGCGGCGCGCCGCTGTGGGTCGACGGGCCCGACGAGAACGCGAAGAAGATGGGGCTGAACCCGCGCATTTCCGGCGAGCGCAGCGAAGATGAAGGGCTGTTCGTGTGCCAGCACGAACACTGGGTGCATGTGATGCGCGATGCGCTGAAGAAAGAACGCGGGGAGGTGGCAGCATGAGCTTCGATTACCGGATCATTTGCGCGGCGCTGTATCGCGAAGCGCGCCTGCTCGACGATCGCCAGTGGGACGAGTGGCTGACCTGCTACACGGAGGACGTCACGTACTGGATGCCCGCGTGGGACGACGACGATCGGCCGACCGAGGATCACCAGAGCCAGATCTCGCTGATGTACTACCCGGACCGCGGCGGCCTCGAGGATCGCGTGTTCCGGATCAAGACCGAGCGCAGCGGCGCATCGACGCCCGAGCCGCGCACCAGCCACAACGTGACGAATGTCGAGGTGCTGGCCGAACGCGACGGCGAGGTGGACGTGCGCTACAACTTTCACACGCTGAACCACCGCTACCGCGTGACCGATCACTTCTTCGGCACGATGTTCGTCACGTTGCGCCGTGCGGGCGATGAACTGCTGATCTCGTACAAGAAGATCGTGCTGAAGAACGACTACATCCGGCAGGTGCTCGACGTCTATCACGTCTGACACCGTTGCTTTGTCATGAAAGGAAGTGGAGGTGACGCCATGTCCAGCTACAAGATTGCACTGAATTTCGAGGACGGGGTAACCCGCTTCATCGATTGCAAGGCCGGCGAGAAGGTTCTCGACGCGGCCTTCCGCGCGAAGATCAACCTGCCGATGGATTGCTCCGACGGCGTGTGCGGCACCTGCAAGTGCCGCGCCGAAAGCGGTAGCTACGACCTCGGCGACGATTACATCGACGACGCGCTCACCGAAGACGAAAAGGACGGCGGCCTCGTGCTGACCTGCCAGATGGTGCCGCAAAGCGATTGCGTGATCGCGGTGCCGACGTCGTCGGTCGCATGCAAGACGGGCCAGAGCGGGTTCGCCGCCACGGTCACGAAGGTCGAGCAGCACAACGATGCGGCCGTCGTGCTCGAACTCGACGTCGGCGCGGCCGCGCCGGTCTTCCTGCCGGGCCAGTACGTGAACATCGACGTGCCCGCGAGCGGCCAGCATCGCTCGTACTCGTTCTCGTCGGCGCCGGCCGACGCGAAGGTCAGCTTCCTGATCAAGAAGATTCCCGGCGGCGTGATGAGCACGTGGCTCGAATCGGCGCAACCCGGCGACACGCTGGAACTGCACGGGCCGCTCGGCAGCTTCTACCTGCGCGACGTGCAGCGGCCGCTGCTGTTCCTCGCAGGCGGCACGGGGCTCGCACCGTTCCTGTCGATGCTCGAGGTGCTCGTGCGCACCGGGTCGCAGCACAAGGTGCACCTGATCTACGGGGTGACGCGCGATCTCGATCTCGTGCTGGTCGAAGCGATCGAAGCCTACGCGGCGAAACTGCCGAACTTCAGCTTCGCGACGGTCGTCGCGGACGCGGATTCGAGCCATGCGCGCAAGGGCTGGGTTACGCAGCACATCCCGGCCGATGCGCTGAACGACGGCGACGTCGACGTGTATCTGTGCGGGCCGCCGCCGATGGTCGACGCGGTGCGCAAGTACTTCGACGACGAAGGCGTGAAGCCGAACAGCTTCCACTACGAGAAGTTCACCCCCAACGTCACGGCAAAGGCAGCGTGATCATGCAACGATTCTCTGGCAAGGTCATCGTCGTCACGGGCGCCGCGCAGGGCATCGGCCGCGGCGTCGCGCTGCGCGCGGCGGCCGAAGGCGGCAGGGTGCTGTTCGTCGATCGCGCGGATTTCGTCGCCGAGGTCGCGGCCGAAGCGACCGGTTGCGAGACGGCCGGATTCGTCGCCGATCTCGAAACGTACGAAGGTGCGCATGCGGCGGTCGCACACGCCGTGCAGACGTTCGGCGGCATCGACATCCTGATCAACGGCGTCGGCGGCGCGATTCGCATGCGCCCGTTCGCCGAATTCGAGCCGGCGCAGATCGATGCGGAAATCCGCCGCTCGCTGATGCCGACGCTCTATACGTGCCACGCGGTGTTGCCGCACCTGCTCGCGCGCGGCGGCGGCACGATCGTCAACATCTCGTCGAACGCGACGCGCGGCATCCGCCGCGTGCCGTACTCGGCGGCGAAAGGCGGCGTCAATGCGCTGACGGCGGCGCTCGCGATGGAATACGCGGCGCACAACATCCGGGTCGTGGCCACCGCGCCGGGCGGCACCAGCGCGCCGCCGCGCCGCGTGCCGCGCAACGCGGCCGGCGACAGTGAACAGGAACAGGCGTGGATGGGCGAAGCCGTGCGCCAGGTTACGGAATCGACGTTCTTCAAGCGCTACGGCAGCCTCGACGAACAGATCGCGCCGATCCTGTTCCTCGCGTCCGACGACGCGAGCTACATCACCGGCACGGTGCTGCCGGTCGCGGGCGGCGATACGGGTTGAGCGGCGCATCACAACGCCGCTTGCAGGTGTTCAACGTATTTCATCGACAACCAACCGGCCGGCGCGATGAAGCCGGCCACGGAGACCTCCATGCGTGATCGCAAAGCCATCGTTCCGGCGGGAATGGAAGCGGTGTACGAGAAGATCGGCTACGCGCCCGGCCTGAAGGTCGGCGATACGCTGTACGTATCCGGCCAGATTGGCCGCGATGCGGCGATGCAACTCGTCGAAGGCCGTGAAGCCCAGATCGTGCAGGCATTCGAGAACCTGAAGCACGTGCTGGAAGCCGCCGGCGCAACGTTCAGCGACGTGGTCGACCTGACGACGTTCCATACCGACATGCGCGACCTGCCGCTGTTCATGCAGGTGCGCGACCGCTACCTCGATGCGCACCCGAAGCCGGCGTGGACGGCGGTCGGTGCGCACATGCTGGGCGGCGCGCCCGGCTATATCGTCGAGATCAAGGCAGTGGCCGTGTCGGCGGCGTGATTCGCGGTGACGAGGTGCTGGCTCGAGAGACTTCGCGACGCGCGACGGAATCCTGACGAATGGCTTTCTCGCGACCTTCGGCGTGAATCGTCGCGCCGCGGTCAGCGACAAGTCGCGCGAGTTCGTTTATGGTGCGAGGGAACGCAGCGTCGTCTCTTTCCTTCCGTCGAGAATCCGCGATGAAATGCCTGCCACGCGCCATCTTCGCCGCCCTCGCTTTCACCGTCGCGCAAGCCGCGCTCGCCCAGGTGCCGGGAACGGTGCAGCTCGAAGACATGACCTGGACCGAACTGCGCGACAGCATCCGGGCCGGTAAGACCACCATCCTGATTCCGGTCGGCGCGACCGAGCAAAGCGGGCCGTACGTGGCGCTCGGCAAGCACAACGCGCGGGTCAAAGTGCTGTCCGAGCGGATCGCGGAAGGCCTCGGCAACGCGATCGTTGCGCCCGTCATCGCTTATGTGCCCGAGGGCGGTTACGCGCCGACGACGTCGCACATGCGCTTCCCGGGCACGATCACCGTGCCCGACGACGTCTTCGAAAAGACCCTCGAGTCCGCAGCCAACAGCTTCCGGGTCCATGGCTTCACGAACATCGTGTTCCTCGGCGACCACGGCGGCTACCAGAACGACATCAGACAGTCGGTCGCCCGGCTCAACAAGTCGTGGGCCGGCACGGGCGCGCGCGCGTTCGTGCCGGCCGCGTATTACGGCACCAGTTCCGACGGTTATGACCAGATCCTGCGCGAGCACGGCGTGCCGGCCGCGGATATCGGCACGCACGCGGGGCTGGCCGATACGTCGCTGCTGCTGGCCGTCGAGCCGCGCATGGTCAGGGTCGACAAGCTGCGCAACGCCGCGAAGCCCGGCGCTGTCGACGGCGTCTACGGCGGCGATCCGCGTCATGCGAGTGTCGAACTCGGCCGGCTGGGCACCGACGCGATCGTGTCGCGTACCGTCGACGCGATCAGAAAGGAAATCGCCGGCCGCTGACGCAGCCTTGCCATCGCACCGCCTTTGCCGTCGTTCCATTCAATCGAACAGGGACATCGTCATGCAACCGCGCTTTCGCCGTCACATCCGCTTCTCCCGTCCCGCGATCGTCATCGCGGCAGCGCTGGCCGGCTTTGGCGCTCACGGTGCGCTTGCGGCGCCAGCCGTCGCGGCCGTGCCCGGCATGCCGCCCGTCATCAACCCCGACAACCTGTACAGCGAGGCGCAGGCCGGCCGCATGAGCGCGGCGGTAGCGGGCGCATTGCCGCGCATCTATGTGCCGAACCTGAGATCGAACGACGTCTACGTGATCGACCCGGCCACGTACAAGGTCGTCGACCGGTTCGCGGTCGGCCGCAGTCCGCAGCACGTCGTGCCGGCATGGGATCTGCAGACACTGTGGGTCGCGAACAATGCGGAAGGGCGGACCGACGGCAGCCTGACGCCGATCGACCCGAAGACGGGCAAGCCCGGCCAGGCAGTGAGCGTCGACGATCCGTACAACATGTATTTCACGCCCGACGGCAAGGAGGCGATCGTGGTGGCCGAGGCGCATGCGCGGCTCGACTTCCGCGATCCGAACACGATGGCGCTGAAATCGAGCCTCGATGTGCCGCAATGCAAGGGCATCAACCATGCTGACTTTTCGATCGACGGCCGGTATGTGCTCTTCACGTGCGAGTTCGGCGGCAAGCTCGCGAAGATCGACCTGGTGAACCGCAAGGTGATCGGCTACCTCGAACTCGACCGGAAGGGGATGCCGCAGGACATCCGCGTGTCGCCGGACGGCAAGGTGTTCTATGTCGCCGACATGATGGCAGACGGCGTATACGTCATCGATGGCGACGGCTTCACGAAAGCCGGTTTCATCCGCACCGGCGTCGGCACGCACGGGCTGTATCCGAGCCGCGACGGCACCAAGCTCTATATCGCGAATCGCGGCTCCAATCATGTCCACGGGCCGCGCCACGGCAAGGGCAGCGTATCGGTGCTCGATTTTGCGACGCGCAAGGTGGTCGCGACCTGGCCGATCCCCGGCGGCGGCAGCCCCGACATGGGCAACGTCAGCGCGGACGGCAAGACGCTGTGGCTGTCGGGCCGCTTCGATGACGTCGTCTACGCGATCGACACCGCGAGCGGCGCGGTCCGGTCGATTCCCGTCGGCATGGAGCCGCACGGCCTGACCGTGTGGCCGCAGCCGGGGCGTTATTCGCTCGGCCATACGGGAAACATGCGGTAGGGCGGCGGCCACGTGGCGTCCCAACCGGAGAAAGCCGATGACCGAACCCCAGTCCCCTGACACGACGCCTCCGCACGCGGAGCCTGGCGCACACGATGCACTCGAGCACTTGCTCGGCAGCCTGCACCGGCATGGATTCCTGCATTTGGCGAGCGAGGTCGTCAGCGCGAACGCGCGGCTGGCCGACACGTTCGTCGATGCGCTCGACAAGCCGGGCATGCAGAGCGGCATGCAGAATCTCGCGGTGCTGCTGATGGCGCTGTCGCGCATTCCGCCCGAGCAGTTCGGCAGGGCCGTGTTCGCGGCCGCCGACGCGCTGCACCACGTCGGCGCGTGGCAGCCGGCACAGCACGAGCATGTCGCCCCCGGCGTGCGCGGCGCCTACCGGCTCCTGCACGACGAAGCGCTGTGGGACGCGTTGACGCCGTTGCTCGAAGGCTTGAAGGTGTTCGCGCAAGGGCTTGCGCGCGATCCGGGGACGCCCGTTACCGCGCCCGGCGAGCAGACGAAGGGCACGTGACGGTGTCCGGTTGCATGCCGCGTCATTCCCACGCGTGCTTGCTGAACTGATAGCCCTTGCAGCGGATCGTCTTGATTCGCTTCGGCTCCGTGACGTCGTCACACAGCTTGCGGCGCAGCTTCGAGATGCGGCCGTCGATCGAGCGGTCGAAGCCGTCGAACTCGATCCCGCGTAACAGCACCGTCAGGTCTTCCCGGCTGACCACCTCGCCGGCGCGGCAGGCAAGGGCCCACAGCAGGTCGAATTCGGTTGAAGTCAGGCGAGGCGCGCTACCGTCAGGAAGGCGAACCTTGCGATCGGCCCGGTCGATCGAAAACTTGCCGAACTCGAATCGATGGGGCGATGCCGGTGCGACGTCGGCCGAGCGCATGCGTATCCGTCGCAGGTGGGCCTTGATCCGCGCGAGCAGGATGCGCGGCTCGACCGGTTTGTGGAGAAAGTCGTCCGCGCCGAATTCCAGGCCGAGCAACTCGTCGAACTGTTCGTCACGGGCCGTCATCATGATGACGATGCCGTCGTACTGCATGCGTGCCTCGCGGCAAATCTCGAAGCCGTCCTTGCCCGGCAGATTGATGTCGAGAATCACCAGGTCGGGGCGACGCGCGACGATCGTGGACACGGCGTCGGTGCCGTCAAGCAGCGTGTCCACGTCGTACTGATGCTTGCGCAGATAGTCTGCGATCAGCGCGGACAATTGGACGTCGTCTTCGACGAGCAGGATTCGGATGGGCATCGCTAAACGAGGGGGCAAAACGGGAAAACGGCGAGCGGTTAGGCCCAGTCCGAACGCGTGGTAGCCGAGGCGACGCGGATGATACTGCGAAACATTCCGGTGGAATGTGGTGAAATCTGCATCGTCCGTCGAACCCTTCCGCACGGAAATCTTTGCCGTTCTGCAACAAACGTCGACGAACGACCCGATGAGCGGGTGAGATCCTTCAGCGCGATATCTGGCTCGTAGCCGGCAGCGGACCCTGACCAGGCGTAGTTCGGGCAAAAGCGTTCGCGGAAATCGGCTGATGTGGACGCCGCGACGCCATTCGATTCAGGCCAGGTAAAGATTACTCGACAGATCATTACGAAATATTACACGATCTGCCGTAGATGGCTCCCTACAATTCTCACCACTGGCCGGGAACATGACGTGCCGCGTTTCCGTCCCGTCGTCGAAGTCTCTGCAGAGACGAAGGCAGTGATCGATTCACGCAGTTGCCCGCACTCGGCGCGCGGCTGCCGCCTTCGTATGCGGGCGGATCGGAATTGACGCGGCACCGGCTTTCGATGGGAAAGCTTGTCGGCGGTACGTCAGACAAATAGGAATGCGAAATGGATCAGTTGCAAGTCGTCCACAGTATCGAGGTGCTCACCAACGCAATCGAAGTAGCGGTCGCCCGCGCCGACTGGAGCGAGGCCGTCCGCGCCGCGGAAGCGCGTTCAAGGTTCCTGATGACGCTTGTGCCCGATCAACCGGAAGAGGTCCACGCGGCGATCGGGAGAATGCAGGAAGCCGATTTGCGGATCTCTACCGCCGCACGGGAAACGCTGGAGGCACTCGTCGCCGAGGGCCGGAAGGCGTTGCACGAAACCCGTCTGGCGGCGAACGCGTTGGCCGCGCAGCCGCTGTGGCCCGGGGCGGACGCCGTGGCCTCCCGATCCTCCTCGTGGCTCTCGTGAGTTTCACGCCACGTCGCGACGCACATGCTCAATATGCGGCCAGGTCTTCAGAAGGGCCTGTCAGGTCTCAACGTTTCGGTGGCAGTATGCGATTTCGAAAACGCATCAGTTATGTCGATGCAACACGGTGGTTCGTCGATGGCGACCACGATCGGGTGGAAACCCGTGACGGCGGACGGGCGGTTGCCACGCCGGAAGGCTGGCGTCCGGTGCAGGCGGGCGACTGGATATTGCTGGATGAGCGTGGCAACTGTTGGCCGATGGACAACGGGCTCTTTGCCAGTCTCTATGAGCCGGTCATGGAGTGAGCGGGGATGACGCACCGGCGCCGCATGCCGATGCGGCACGCCCGTGATAGCCGGTGCGGCATCGCAGCCTACCGGCTCGCGCGCGAAAACAGCAATGTGTCGGCGTCGTTGAACCGGATCCGGATCGGTTCGCCATAACCGGCTTTCTCCGCCACGCGGATCGACGCGACGTTGGTCGGTGCGATCACGCACACGCTGCGCTCGAACCGCTGCTGCCCATCGAGCCACGCGAGCGCGGCCGCGAGCGCTTCGGTCGCGTAGCCCTTGCCGTGCGCCCACGTCGCAAGTGCCCAGCCGGCTTCCGGCACGCCGCGAATCGACGGCTCGATGAGCCGGTGGAAATCGGCGAAGCCGAGATCGCCGACATAGCGGCCCGATGCCTTTTCCCGAATCGCCCAGTAGCCATAGCCCAGCAGCGGCCACAGCCCGCGATACGCGAGCATGCGCATCCACGAGTCGCGCGGTGCGGACGGCTCGCCGTTGAAGATGTGCTCGACGACCTTCGGCTCGGTCCACATCGTGGCGAGCGCTTCGAAGTCGCCGAGGGGATGGCCTTCGAGGACGAGGCGCGGTGTATCGAGAACGGGCGGGGAGGAGACGGGCGGCATCGTGGTGGGCGGAAAAGGGGGGAAGGCCGGGCGGCTAGACCGTCAGCACGTCGATGCCGCGCTGACGCAGGTCGTCGACCACGGCAGCGTCGGCGCCCGTATCGGTGATCAGCATGTCGAGCTGCTCGACGCTTGCGATGACGGAGAGGTTGCGCTTCATCAGCTTCGATGAATCCGCAACCGCGATGACCTGGCGTGAAATCTTCAGCATCTGCGCGTTCAGCTGCGCTTCGAGCAGGTGCGGCGTCATCAGGCCGATCTCGGGATCGAGGCTGTCGACGCCGAGAAACAGCCGGTCCGCGTACAGCCCCTGAAGCGCGACGACGGCCTGCGGCCCCGACAGCGAATAGGAGTTCGGCCGAAGCTGCCCGCCGGGCATGATCAGGTTGATATGCGGTGCGGCCGCGAGCAGCACGGCCACGTTCAGCGCATTCGTGATCACGTTCAGCGACTGCAGCTTCATCGTGACGATTTGCTTCGCGATTTCCTCGGTCGTGCTGCCCGAGTCGAGCAGTATCGTTTCGCCGTCGCCGATCAGTGCGGCGGCGGCCGTCGCGATCCGCACCTTTTCCGCGTGCCGGAGCTTCTGCTTGACCGCGATCGGTACCTCGTCGCTTTCGCGCAGCACGAGCGCACCGCCGTGCGTGCGCAGCACCGCACCGGCGGCCGCGAGCGCGTTCAGGTCGCTGCGCACCGTGACGAGCGAGATGCCGAACCGCTCGGCCAGCTCCTCGACGGTGACTTTCTCCCGTTCGCGCACCAACTCGCAGATCAGGCGGCGGCGTTCCTCGACGAGCAACGGTGCGTGATCGACGGCGGGCGGCGGAGGCACTCTGTGAGCGGGCATGTCCATTTCGGCAAGACTGGGAGCCGAAATGATATCAAAACCCCTGCCCGGGCTGGAGCGCGCGCAACGCCGACGGATCGAGGGGCCGGCCCGCCAGCCGGGCCGCGTGGACGGCCGCGCCGACATGCGGGCCGAGCTGCGGCGCGGTGAGTACCGCGTGCGGGATGCAGCGGGCGAGCGCATCGCGCAGCGGATCGAGCACGAGCGCGTCCGCATTGAACACACCGCCCGAATACGACACGGGCAACGGCTGATCGGGCGGCCAGCCGAGCGCGCGCGCAACGCTGGCCGCGAGCCGCGCGAGTTCGTCCGTTGCGCGCAGGATCAGCGTATGCGCTTCGGTGTCGCCCGCGCGCGCCGCGTCGATCACGAGCCGCGACAACTGCGCGAAGCGGCTGCGCACGGCGCCCGAATTCACGGCCGCACACAGGTCGAGATCGTGGTCGAGCGAGAAGTGCGCGCGCACGATGTCGAACAGCGGCCCGCGCACGGTGCGGCCGTCCGCCATCCGCGAGAACGCGGCGAGCCCTTCGCGCGCGAGCCAGTAGGCCGAACCCTCGTCGCCGAAGATCTCGCCCCAGCCGCCGCAGCGCGCGGCGCGGCCTTCGCGTTGCCCGTACGCGATCGACCCGGTGCCGGCGACGATGCTGATGCCGTCGCCGCCGGCCAGCGTGCCGGCCCAGCTGCACACCATGTCGTTGCCGATCCGGTAGCGCTCGCGCGCCAACAGCGGTGCGAGCAGGCCGTCGAGTTCGGGCAGCAGGCGGCTGTCCTCGCCGTATGCGGGCAAGCCGGCGAACGCATACGCGATCTCGTCGCGCGCGACGTTTGCTGCGGCCAGCACCGCGAGCACACCGTCGGCGAGCAGCGTGCGCAGCGCGTCCATGCCGATCTCGAGGTAGTAGCTGGTGGTCGTTTCATGGCGCGCACGCACGCGGCCTTGCTGGTCGATCACCATGAACGCGGTTTTCGTGCCGCCGCCGTCGATGCCGAGAAAGAGTGGAGTCATGTGGGCTGCCCTGCATACGGATGGATGGTGACGCCGGCGACGACCCGGTTGACCGTGCCGGACGCGCTCGGGTTGTCGGGCGTGAGCCCGAGCCGCAGCGACGCAAGCAGCGCGAAGCACTGTGCGAGGATCAGCGCGACGGGCGCGAGCGCGAGATCGGGCAGGCCGGGCGGCAGCGGCACCGCGAGGTCGTCGTCGGACGGCGGCAGCGTCCCGGTGATGCTCGCGCCGTCGGACGGTGCGACGCCGATCGACAGTATGCCGGCCGCGTGGTTTTCGCGCCGCAGTTCGCGTAGCAGGTCGAGATCGTAGCGGCGCGTATGCGGATCGCCGGACAGCAGCACGACGACGAGCGTGCGCTCGTCGAGAAAGGTTTTCGGGCCGTGCCGGAAGCCGAGCGGCGATTCGGCCATCGCGACGATCAGCCCGTCGGTCAGTTCCAGCAGCTTCAGCGCGGCTTCGCGCGCGAGCCCGAGCAATGCGCCGCTGCCGAGATACACGACGCGCTCGGGCAACTGCCGCACGTGCGCGGCGATGCGCGAAGCCTGTTCGCGCAGCAGCGTGCGCGCAGCATCGGCCAGCGGCCCGACCGGCATGCCGGCCACGCCGAACGCCCAGGCCGCGGCGAGCAACATGCCGCTGAAACTGGACGTCATCGCGAACGCCTGGTCGTGCGTGGCCTCGGGCAGCAGCACGACGTGCGCGCGCGGATGCGTGCCGAGGCGGCGGTTCAGCAAGCCGTCGGCCGCGCATGTCAGCACGAGATGGCGGCAGCCGTCAACGAAACGGTCCGCCAGGTCGACGGCCGCGACGCTTTCGGGGCTGTTGCCCGATCGCGCGAACGAGACCAGCAGCGTCGGCACGCCGGGCTGCAGCGTGTCGCCGGGGTTCGAGACGATGTCGGTGGTGGCCACTGCTTCGACGCGGCCGCCGAAGCGATGCCGCAGCGCGGGCACGAGGCACTGTCCGATGAATGCCGAGCTGCCGGCGCCTGTCAGGACGATGCGCAGGCGCGGGTCGGCGAGCAGCGGCGCGAGAAACGCATCGAGTGCCGTGCGTTGCGCGTCGACGACGGCATGCACGTCGGGCCAGACGTCGGGTTGCTGGGCGATTTCGCGGGCCGTGTGAGCGGCGTGGCGGCGGGTGAGGTCGGCGGGATCGAGGTCGAAAAATTCCATGGGCGGATCTGAGGGGAGTCGGTCACGCGGCACACGCGTGAAGATACGGACGGATGGCCGCGGCCGTGCCGTCTTGCAACAGTGCGCTCGCACGCAGGCCGAGCCGCCCTTCGCGGACGGCCTCGTACTGGCGCGGCAGATGCTGGCTGACCAGCGTGAGCGGGGGCGGCGATGCGTCGAGGCGCGCGAGCAGGTCGGCGCACGCGCGCTGCACGGCCGGATGGGCCCAGTAGTAGCGGATGCGGTCGCTCAGGCTGTATGCGAGGTCGAGCTCGAGCTGCGCACCGGCCGCGTAGTAGTCGCGCCAGTGCTCGGGTTCGCTGCGCATCACGCCGAGCACGGTCGCGATGAAGCAGGCGTCGCCGCCGAGCCATTCGCGCTCGATCGCGGCGAGTGCCCACAGCGTTTCGCGCATCGCGAAGGTCACGCCGGGGCCCACCTTCAGGATCGCAAAGTGATCGCGCGCGAGTTGCGCGAGATTGTCGGGTGTCTGGTAGTCCGTCGAATGCGCTTCGAACACGAGCGCGGGTTCGCGTTCGATGAATGCGCTCAGCGCGCGCGCGTTGCCGGCGTCGTAGTCGATGACCTTGTGATGATCGAACTCGACACCGGGCTGCACGACCATGGCGATCACGCGCGACCAGGCATCGTCGAGACCGGCGCGTGCGAACGCGTCCCGATGCAGCGCCAGCGTCGAGCCGGCTGCGTCGGGCGTCGTGACGGCCAGCGCGTCGAGTGTCTCGTGCGCACCGCCGGGCACCGGTACCTCGGTGCCGATCACGTAGACGGGCGCCTCGCCGCGCGGCGAGGTGGCTGCCCACGCCGCCTCGGCGGCGCGGCACAGGCGCACCGCACGCGCGGCGATCTCGGCTTCGGGCAACGGCGACGGATCGTCCGCGCACGACATCGAGCAGTCGAGATGCAGCTTGCGGAAGCCGGCCGCCACGTATTGCGCGACCATCGTCTCGGCCTTGTCCATCGCATGCGCGGCCGGCAGCCGGCGCCAGGCGTTCGGGCCGAGATGGTCGCCGCCGAGCAGGATCGCATCGGGGCTGATGCCTTCGCGTGCGGCGATGTCGAAGACGTAGCGGCGGAAGTCGCGCGGCGTCATGCCCGTATAGCCGCCGTCCTGGTTGACCTGGTTGCAGGTCGCTTCGATCAGCGCAGGGCGCTCGCGCGCTGCGCATTCGCGCAGCGCCGCGGCGATCGCGACCGGATGCGCGGAGCATACGGACGGGATGCCGACCGCGGGTACGCCGTGCGGCGCGTGACGGGGCGCCTGCTTGTGGCGGCGGACGAGATCGAGCAGGGTGTTCATGCCGATTCTCCCGCCGCGTTGGTTGCCGCTGCGCCTTCGGGCTGCAGCGCGAGCAGCAGCGCGGCGAGCAGCGCCAGCGCGATACCCGTCAGCTTGCTGCCGGTCGGCGTCGTGCCGGTGACGGCCATCGAGATCACCGACGTCAGCAGCGGCGCGCCCGCGTTGACGAGCGGCGATACGACGATCGCCTTGCCGAAGCGGAACGCATACACGAGCGTCAGCGCGCCGATCGCGTTCAGCACCTGGATCGCGGCGGCGAGGCCCGGGCCGCCGCTTCCGTAGTTGATCGTGCGGCCGAAATCGGTCATCCACAGCGCGAACGGCACGCAGAGCAGGCCCGTCAGCGCCATGTAGAAGAAGATCGATTCCGCGTCCATCGTCGTGTTCGCGATCTTGATGAGATACGCCTGCAGCCCCCATGCAACGAGCACCAGCAGCGCGAGCGCGAACCACATCCCGAACCGGGCGGGCCCCTGGCCCGACTGGAAATCGAATAGCGGCAGCGAGCACAGCGCGAGCACGATGCCGGCCACGCCGAGCTTGCCTGTGCGCTCGCGCAAAAGCAGGAACGACAGCGCGATCGTCAGTGCCGGCGACAGCGACACGATCGGGAACACGAGATACGGCGGCCCCGATTCGACCGCGCGAAACAGCAGCATCTGCCCGCCCGCGCCGAGCAGCCCGATGGCGAGTCCGAGCGCGAGCGACCGGCCGTCGTGCCGCACGCGCCAGCCGGCACGTCCGAGCGCGACGAGCGCTGGCGGAATCATCGTGAACGCCCAGACCACGTAGATCAGCGTATCGGGGAAGCCCTGCTCGGCGGGCAAGCCGGTGAATGCACCCCACACGCCCCACAGCAGGGTCGTGACGAGCGCGTGAACGAGCCAGTTGTTTTGCATCGGTCGCGTCTTTCGAAATAGGTTCAGATTCGTCGAATGCTTTCGTTTTGTGGCATGAAAGATGAAATCGGCAGGCTTTCGACGGGCAGCCACGACAACGTATCGGGAAAAAATTTCAGGATCACGCGTCGGGAGCCACCAATCTATTGTCTTTCGATTTCTTTCGTTATTAGTGTAAACCACAAACGAAAGAAATCGAAAGATGATCTAGATTGCCGATCTGCGCGAGACAGATGTGTCGCGCACGGCCCTTCTTCACGAGGAATTCCGCATGAACGCTTGCTTTTCCTTTCGATATCCCCCGCCAGTCCGGCTTGCCGGCAGGCCGGCACGGTGCGCGTCGCTTCGCCGCGAGGTGCACCCATGACCACCCGGCGGGCGTTCGTGCAGTGGCTGGCCGCCGGCGCGGCGAGCCCGATCCTGGTCGGTGTCGGGGTGCGCGATGCACGCGGCGCTGAACCGCGGCGCGTCGCGCTGCGTGACGACCGGTTCGTGATCGAGTTCGACCCGGCGATGCGCAGCCGGCTGGCCGTGCGTCGCGGCGGCGGCACGCGCACACTGACCCGGTTCGATGCGAGCGAGACGCTCGAACAACTGATCGGTCCGGCGCCGGCGCCGACGGCGGATGGCCCTGCGCCCGACACGCGGCCGGTGCGCACGATCGACCGCTTTGCGATCGTCGACGCCGCGCACGCTGAAGTCTCGACCCGGTTCGGCGCGGGGCGGCAACTGCGGCTGGTCGGGCGTTCGGCGAACGGCTTCGAGAAGACGGTACGCGTCACGCTGCTCGAAGCGCGGCCGGGCGTTGCGCTGATCGACACGCAGTTCCGCAACGTCGGCACGCAGGCGGCCGACATCCGCGCATGGAACGTCGGTGCGCACCGGCTGCTGCCGGCCGGCGCCGGCGCGGGCGGTTACTGGACCTATTCCGGCGCGAGCCATGCGGACCGGCGCGACTGGGTGCAGCCCGTGAAGGCCGGTTTCGACCAGCGCAATTTCATGGGGATGAACGCGTCGGATTACGGCGGCGGCACGCCGGTCGTCGACGTGTGGCGGCGCGACCAGGGCATCGCGCTCGGCCATCTCGACACCGTGCCGCGCCTGGTGTCGCTGCCGGTGAAGGGCATGCGCGACGAAGTGACGCTCGGCCTGCGCGGCGAGAAGACGGTCACGCTCGTGCCGGGCGCGACGCTCGAGGCACCGACCGCGTTCGTGATGCTGCACGACGGCGATTACTTCGTCGCGCTCGACACATACCGGCAGATGATGGGTGCGCAGGGCTTCCATTCGCCGCGGCCGCCGGCGAGTGCCTACGAGCCGATCTGGTGTGCGTGGGGCTACGAGCGCCAGTTCAGCCTCGACTACGTGCGCGCCACGTTGCCGAAGGTGCAGGAGCTCGGCTTCAAGTGGGCCGTGCTCGACGACGGCTGGCAACGGCGGACCGGCGACTGGGTGCCCGACCGCGCGAAATTTCCGGCCGGCGACGCGGACATGAAGGCACTCGTGGACGACATCCACGCGCGCGGGCAGAAGGCGCGGCTCTGGATCGCGCCGCTCGCGGTCGCGCCGGGCAGCGACGAGCTGCATGACCACACCGACATGCTGCTGCTCGACGCGGACGGCGCACCGCAGGCGATCACATGGTGGAACAGCTTCTACCTGTGCCCGGCCTACGCGAAGACGCAGGCGCACGTCGCGGGGCTCGTGAAGAAGGTGATCGGCGAGTGGGGCTTCGACGGGATGAAGATCGACGGCCAGCACCTGAACGGCGTCGCGCCGTGCTTCAACCCCGCGCACCGCCATGCGCGGCCGGAGGATTCGGTCGAGCATCTCGCGGATTTCTACCGCACGTTCTACGACGCCGCGCATGCGGTCAAGCCGGATGCGGTCGTCGAAGTGTGCCCGTGCGGCACCGCGTACGCGTTCCACAACATGCGCTACATCGACCAGGCGCCCGCATCCGATCCGTTGTCGAGCTGGCAGGTGCGCCACAAGGGCAAGACGCTGAAGGCGCTGATGGGGGCGTCGTCTGCGTATGCGGGCGACCACGTCGAACTGAGTGACGGCGGCCGCGACTTCGCGTCGGCGGTGGGCGTCGGCGCCGTCATCTCGACGAAGTTCACGTGGCCCGTCGATCCGAAACCGAAGGATTCGTTCCTGCTGACGCCCGAGCACGAGCGGGAATGGCGGCACTGGGTCGAGGTTTACAACGCGCATCGGCTCGCCGAGGGCCGCTATCGCGGCGAACTGTACGACATCGCGTTCGACAAGCCCGAGGCGCACGTCGTGGAAAAGGACGGCGTGCTGCATTACGCGTTCTACGCCGACCGCTGGAGCGGCAAGGTCGCGCTGCGAGGCCTGCAGCCTGGACGGTCGTACCGGATCGTCGACTACGCGAACGGCAATCGCGAGGTCGGCCGCATCGCGCCCGGGCACGACGCGATCGCATTGCGCTTCGAGCATGCGGCGCTGCTGCGCGCCGAGCCGCTCGACGCATGAGCGTTACCCGGCATCACCGCGTATCACCGCTTGGCCGTGCCGTTGCCGAGCAACCTTGCAGTTCCTCAACACGCAGTGCCATTCGTCATCCCGATCCCTCCACTGGAGATGCTTCGATGAAAAAGACCTTACGCAACCTTTCCTGTGTCACGGCGCTCGCGCTGTGCGCATCGATCCTGCAGGCTTGCGGCGACGGGTCGTCCGACCCGCTGTCGGCCAGCGCCTTTGCCGCTTCCCCGCCGGTCGCGGCGGCGCCCGCGCGCGCCGCCGCGCACTGGACGCCCGTCGCGTCCGATACGTGGCAGTGGCAGCTCAGGGGCAAGCTCAATACGTCGTACAACGTCACGATCTACGACATCGACCTGTTCGATACCGATCCGGCGACGATCGCGGCGCTCAAGCAGGCCGGGCGCAAGGTCGTCTGTTATTTCTCGGCGGGGAGCTCGGAGAACTGGCGGCCCGATTTCTCGAAATTCAAGGAATCCGACCAGGGCAAGAAGCTCGACGACTGGGAGGGCGAGCGCTGGCTCGACATCCGTTCGAGCAACGTGCGCGACATCATGACTGCCCGCCTCGATCGCGCGGTGGCAAAGGGGTGCGACGGTGTCGAGCCCGACAACGTCGACGGTTACGCGAACGACACGGGTTTCCCGCTGCAGGACGCCGACCAGTATGCGTTCAACGTGTTCATCGCGAACGAGGCGCACAAGCGCAACCTGGCGGTCGGGCTGAAGAACGACGTCGATCAGCTCGTGGCGCTCGAACCGTCGTTCGATTTCGCGGTGAACGAGGAGTGCAACGAGCAGAAGGAGTGCGGCGGCTACAAAGTGTTCACGTCGAAGAACAAGCCCGTGCTGAACGCCGAGTATGCGGGCAAGTACCGTACGCCGAGCGGGCAGCGCGCGCTGTGCGATGCGGCGCGCACGCTCAACATGCGCACGCTCGTGCTGGCGAAGAAGCTCGACGACAGCTACCGGTTCAGCTGCGACGCATCCTGATCGAGCCGCGCCCGTCATAGCGGGCGAACCTGTGTGACCGGTTCTCGCGCGCACGCCACGTGCCCGGGCGTGCGCGCCGCAAGCGTCGCGATGCCGCGATCCGGCACAGCGCATGGCCGATATCGCGCCGGCGTCCGTTCAAATCGATTCGTATTACTTATCAATAATCACGATGAAAAATTGCATGCTGATTGCAGGTGCTGCCGTGGCGGCCGCGCTTTCCGTCGCCGCGCGCGCGGAGGGCTCGATCACGCTGTACGGCACGATCGATACGGGGATGGCGTACCTTAACCACGCGGAAGGCGGGAAGTCGCGCGTGTCGATGTCGTCGGGCGCGCTGTCGGCGAACGAATGGGGGTTGACCGGCAGTGAGGATCTCGGCGGCGGGATCAGCGCGATCTTCACGCTCGAGAACAATTTCGACGTCGCGACCGGCCAGCTCGACGAAGGTCGGCTGTTCGGTTCGAAAGCGTTCGTCGGCATCGCATCCGACAGGTGGGGCAAGCTGACGCTCGGCAGGCAGAACGATCCCGTGACGGATCTCGTGCAGCCGATCACGGCCGATGCGTTCAGCGGGCTTTTCGCGCCGCCCGGCGACGTCGACAACTACGACAGCAGCGTGACATTCAGCAACGCAGTCAAATGGACGAGTGCGACATGGCGCGGCGCGACGGTCGCGGCGATGGTCTCGCCGGGCGGCGTGGCCGGCGCGTCGGGGTCGGGACTCTCATATGCCGGTGCGGTCGGTTATGCCGACGGCGCGCTAAGCGTCGCGGCCGGCTATCTGCACGTCGACAACGGCAATGCGATCCATTCGACGCGCGGCGCGTCGTCGGCCGATGCGTTTTTCAAGAGCGCCGTCAGTCGCGCGTATGCGTCGGCCCGTTCGATCGGGATCGCGCGCGCCGGTGCGCAATATGCGATCGGCAACGTGACGGTCGGCGCGGCGTTCAGCTTCAGCGAATACCGCCCCGACGCGTCGTCGTCGTTCGTGCAGGCGGAGCGCTACCGGAACGGCTCCGCGTTCGTGCAATGGCAGGCGCTGCCGTCGCTGCTGACGATCGTCGGCTACAACTTCACGTGGTCGGGCGGCGATTCGTCCGCGCGCTATCACCAGGTCAACGTCGGTGCCGACTATCTGCTGAGCAAGCGCACCGATCTCTATACGACCGTCGGCTACCAGCATGCGAACGGCTTCAATGGGGCGGGGTCGGCCCAGGCCGTGATCGGGTCGTACAACGTCGATGCCGGTACGAACTCGCAACTGCTTGCGATCGTCGGTATCCGGCACAGGTTCTGAGCCCGCAGGCCCGTTTGCGCGTTACTTCCGGCTTTTCAGGAAGGTCCGCCCCTCGGCCGTGATCGACGCGCCGGAGCGGCCGTGCGCGGAATGGCTGACGAAGCCCGCGCTGACGAGCTCTCGTGCGATCGACCAGCCGAGCGCCGGCGCATCGCGCCCGTAGCGGACGTCGGCGAGGCGTTCGAGCGCCCAGATGGCGGAGGCCGACAGGTTCGGGGTGTTGGACGTGAAGTTGTCGCTCATCGCTTCCTCGTGAAAAGGGGGATTCGGGGTGGGCGGGATGCCGTGACATCGGGTGGCGCGGGTCAGCGCGCTTGCAGCACGGGCAGCAGTGCCTGCAGTGCAGCCTCCTCGTCGGGGCCGGTGGCCAGCACCTGTGCGGACGTGCCGCCGTGCACCTGCAGCGCCGAGACGGCGGCGCTGTCCTTCGCATCGCTGCTGATCCCGTTCGCGATCAGCAGGATGTCGCTTTCGAAGCCGCGCGCCGCGTCGACGGCTGCTTCTCGTGCGGCGCCGCCGCGATTGCGGTTCCATGCGGGGCCGATTTCAACGTACACAACGGTTGCCACGATGTCGGAAAGCCTCTGGACGGGAACGTCGGAATCGGTGTGCGGCGCCGGGCCGGCAGTGCGCCAGACACGCGTGAAACGCGCTTTCCCTTACGACCCAGGGAAGCCGGCGGCGCGGCCCGGGTGTGTCATCCTGCTTGGATGTGCCGGCATTCTCGGTGAAACGGGCCGCAAGTCCGGCGAACGGCGCGAAAGCGGCAATTATAATACAGCGGTCAAGATATGTGTATTGCATTATAATGTCGTGTGTGCCGAAGGCGGCCCGCCGATCCGTCGGCGCGCGCCTCCAGGGCGCGCCGGGCGACGCTGCCAGCGCGTCCGGCATTTTTATCGACGACTCAACTCCCCCTGAATGGAAGCTGCAATGAACGCCGCCCCCGCCTGCCCGCAATGCGCGATGGAAAACACTTATCCGGACGGCACGCTGACCGTATGCGCGGACTGCGGCCATGAATGGTCGGCAGGCGCCGGCGCCGAAACGGGCGACGAACCGGCGGGCGACGTCGTCAAGGACGCCAACGGCAACGTGCTGTCGGATGGCGATTCGGTCGTGCTGATCAAGGACTTGCGCGTGAAGGGCTCGTCGATCACGCTGAAGATGGGCACCAAGGTCAAGAGCATCCGGCTCGTCGGCGGCGATCATGAGGTCGACTGCAAGACCGACATGGGCGGCTTCATGCTGAAGGCCTGCTACCTGAAGAAGGTCTGAGCACACACGCCCCGATCGACCGTTTTCAATCGACTTCCCGCTCATGGCCGAGGATCGAATTTCCTATGACGCGTTCGTCAGGTTCCTGGCGACGCCGCTGAACGACGGCCGGCCTTTCGTGCTGGAGACGAAGCACGCGCTTTCGCTGCACTTCGACCATTTCGGCACGCAGAGCTTCATGTCGCTCCGCGATCCGGGCCGGCTCGAACTCGGCTATACGCGTGTGATGATGGGCTTTCTGCTGCTGCAGCCCGAGCCTGCGCACATCTGCATGCTCGGGCTCGGCGGCGGTTCGCTGGCGAAGTACTGTTACCGGCACCTGGCCGGCGCGGCGATCGACGCGGTCGAGATCAACCCGGACGTGATCGCGCTTCGAGACGTATTCAGGATTCCTTCCGATGACGGCCGGTTCGCGGTGGTGTGCGCCGACGGCGCGGATCATCTGGAAAGGGGGGATGTCAGGACGGACGTGATCCTGCACGACGCGTTCGTCGCCGACGGCATGCGGGGCCGGTGTACAGGCGCTGCATTCCTCGCTGCATGCCGCGAGCGCCTCAGCGAAACCGGCGTGCTGGCAATCAACTTCATGGACGACGATCCGGCGCTGCCGGAGCACCTCGAGCAGCTGCGATCGGTGTTCGGTGCCTCGTATACGCTGGTGCCGTGCGGCGACGACAACAACTTCATCGCGTTCGCATGGAAGGGCGGCAGCCGGCTGCCGTCGCTGCGTATCCTGCTCGAACGCGCACTTGCGTGCGTACGGGCCGGCGAGCTCAAGCTGGCGGCCACGGCGAGGCGCATGAAGGTGGGGGAGAATGTCGACCCGCAGCGGCTGGTGCTGCGAGCACAGCCGCACGGGCGATGGGAAATCGGCACGTAAGCGGTGCCGCCGGCGTGGCCTGTACGGCCGCGCTTACTTCACGCGCTTGCCGAGTGCGCTCTTGGTCTTGTACGTCACGCCGTGGCGGTCGAGATACTCGCGGATCAGTTGCCGCACGACTTGCGAAGGCGTGAGATCCTGCTCTGCGCAGAGCATCTCGAAGGCTTCCTTCTTCGCGGGGTCGATCAGGACGGTCAGGCGGGCGGTTTTCGTTTCCATTGCGGGGCGAGGGTGGTCGGTATGTTAATCAAATTATAATCGATCCGCCTGCGGCCCAAGCGCCGGAAACGCTGCCCGGGTGTGCGCTCAGCGCCTGCTGCGGAGCAGGGCGAGCAGGTCGTCGATCACCGGCACGATCGCGAGCGTGACGAGCACCGCGGCGAGCGGCACGGTCGACACGTAGCCGACATGCTTGAAGCCGATCGCGCCGGCCAGGCCGCCAATGAAGAACGACGTGAGCATCGTCGCGTGAATCCGCAGTTTCGAGCGATTGGCGACGACCGCATGCGCGTCGACGTCGACCGCCGACCGGTTCCAGTAGAACAGCTTCCCGAGCTCGATGCCGAGGTCGGTCACGATGCCGGTCATGTGCGTCGTGCGGATCTCCGCGCCCGACAGCTTCGTGATCGTCGCGTTCTGCAGCCCCATGATGAAGCACAGCAGCGTCACGGTCACCGGCACGAAGAAGGTTTCCCACAGCGCGAGGTGGCTGCCGAGCAGCCCGAACAGAAGCAGCAGCGCGGCCTCGACCAGCAGCGGCAGCATGAACTGGCTGTGCAGGCCGCGGCGGCGGCCCCAGTTGACGAGGATCGCCGAGCAGCTGGCGCCGATCAGGAACGACCCGAGCGAGCTGATGCCGGCCAGCGCGAGCCGCACATCGCCGAGCGCCGTCTGGTCGGCGATCGCCGACACGATGCCGCTCATGTGCGACGTGTATTGCTTGACCGCGAGGAAGCCGCCGGCATTGGCCGCGCCGGCGACGAACGCCAGCGAAAACCCGAGCTGACGGTTCGCGGTCGCGCTGCGGTGTTTTCCCGTCAGGTTTCGAAAGTACTGCGCTGGCATAGGGGCTAGGGGCTTCGCTCAATCGCCGCGGATCGCGGGCACGGACGTTAAGACCGGCGCCGGACGGCAGGGCGGGCACGCCGCCTGCGCTCAGGCACCAGGTCTGTCGAATCATGTGATGAACATGATAATGCCATTATCATACTCTGTTAGCCGAATGGGGCTTTCAGTACAATGTCGTCCGGCGCGGCCTGACTGCGGCTTCGCTGCCGCATGGCTGCGCCGCGCGCATTCGCGATCACTTCTGCCCACCGTTTCATGACCCCGATCAAGTTCATTCTTCGCTACACGGCGATCCCGTTCACGGCCATCGTGGCCGTGGTGGTCTGGACTGTCATACCATCGTCGAAAGAGATCGATGCGAGACAATATGCGGCGCTGTCGCGCGCGTACGCGAGTTTCCCGCTGCCGTTCCGGCGCGAGATCTCGGAAACGATGGACCACGGCCGGATCAACGACCGTCGCTACCAGGCGCTCGTGCGCGATTCGCTGGGCAATGGCGTCGCGCTGGACTGGCCGGCGTCGGGCGTCGGCGGGCTCGCCGACGAGCGGCAAAAACTGGCCGAACTGATTCAGGCCGATTCCGATCTTCAAGGGCATCACCAATGAAAACTCTGCTGGTTTCCGTGGCATTCGCGATGATCATCGCGAGCCTGATCTTCGCGCTGTATTTCATGAATCACGATCGCGGCAAGTCCAAGCGGATGGCATGGTCGCTCGCGGCACGCGTCGGGCTGTCGGTCACGCTGTTCCTGTCGCTGCTGATCGCTTACAAGCTGGGCTGGATCGAGCCGACGGGGCTGCCGATCGGGCGCTGAACGACGGACGCCCCGTTGCATGCGGGGCGTTCGCGCAAATGCGAGTTTGAATCTCTAATAGAGCTATTGTGATAAGAAAACTTATCGTTATGGAATGATTGTGCGTTCAGAATCAGGTATCGCACAACGCGCGACAGGGCTTGCCAACGCTGCAACGGCACCGCACGGGAGTTGACGCTGGTCTTGGCAAGACCACGGCCGGTGACAACCTGAATTCGCGACGTGCAACCTCATGAATTCACGAGGATTTCACACCTTCCAGCCAACGTTGACCGCCGAAGTGACAACCTTGCTTCGCAAACGGTGACAAGTTCAATTTGGTCTACGCTACCCAGCACCCGGCACCGCGCGGTCAACAATCGTGATGCGCGGAGGCTTCGTGGACAAACTCGCCGCGCTCGCTCGCCTACCGCGGCGTGCTACTCTCGTAAACGGCACCGGCCAAGACAGTTCAGTGGTGCGCGACCAGTGAACATTGTGGATTCACGCATATGTACTCGATCTTGCCCGCGTTTGTATCTGCGTTGTTTCTCGGGTTTGGCCTCTACGTGCTGGCCACCAAGGGGCTCACGCGGATATCCGTCCCGTTCGCGTTGATGTGCGCGACGACCTTCGCCTGGCAGGGAACGTGGGCCTTCCTGTTCCAGACGACCGACGCGGACGTCGCCAACTTGTTGGTCAAGGCCGGCTATCTGTTCATCCTTTTTCTGCCGACGACCTTCTATCATTTCGTGACGGAGATCGTGTCGCGTCGGGACGAGCGGCCGATCATATTCGCATCCTACGGACTCTGCGTCCTGCTGGCTGGGCTGCTGGTCACGAGCAATGTGGTCGTCGATGGATTCCGCCTGCATTTCTTTGGCCCGTATCCCAACGCAGGCCCACTGCATCCGTTGCACGTCGTGCAGACGGTATTCCTGGTCGGCCGCAGCGGTTGGCTCCTGATCGAGGCAAGACGACAGGGGCGAGCGCGAGACGTCCGGCAGTTGCTCGCTCAATGTCTCGTCAGCCTGGGCTTCTACTCGCTCGCGGCGACCGACTATGCGGTGAACTACGGAGTCGAGTTCTATCCGGTGGGGGTGCTGTTTATCGCGATCAGTCTCGGGATTCTCGCGACGTCGATCGTCCGCTATGGCCTGATGGGCCCCTATCTCCTGGCCGCGACGGTCGCGCACGAAGTGGCCACGCCGCTGGCGGCGATCGGCCTGCACGCGGACGAGCTGCGCAACGTCCTGCCGGTGCTGCTGCGCGGGTATCGGCTGGCGGTGGAGCACCGGTTGTGCGCCGACGGTTTGTATCCTGGACAGCTGGAGCGGCTGCCGACGCTCGCGTCGTCGATCCGGCGCCAGGTCGACACCACGAGTACTGTGGTCGAGATGTCCCTGGCGTCCTTTACGCTGGACCGACTCGATCGCCACAGCTTCGCGGCCTATCCGATACGGGCCTGTGTCGACGCCGCAGTGGATCGCTTTCCCTTCCGTCCGGGTGAGCGAGACCGCGTATCGGTCGACACGATCGATACGGACATCCAGTTTTTCGGATCCGACTCGCTCGTGATCTTCGTCATCTTCAATCTGCTGAAAAACGCCCTGTACGCGATCCACGCAAGCGGCCGTGGGCAGATCGAGATCGACGCTCATCGCAGCAGCGGTTACTGCGTGGTGCGTTTCAGCGATACGGGCCCGGGTATCGCCCCCGATGTGCTCCCTCAAATCTTCGATGCCTTCTTCTCAACCAAGTCGCACGGTCGTGGCGCGGGCATGGGCTTGAGTTTTTGCCGCCGCGTATGTGAAGCGCTCGGTGGCACCATCACGTGTGAATCCGTTCCCGGCGTCCGGACCACGTTCACGATTCGGCTGCCGGAGCCCGGGGCGCCGGCGGACCAAACATTGCGCGATCCGCCGGCGCCCCCCCGGCGCTATCGCATCGGGTAAGGCGGTCTCACATTCAGTTCGCGGCGGACGGCAGGATCAGTTCATACGCCTTGACCCGCTCGATGATGCCCGGCGGAAACCGGCGGATCCGCTTGTCGGAACCGGCAAACACGATCTGCTGATACCCCAGCGACACCTGTCGTCCGTCAACGTAGAAGCGAAACAACAGATAGGCCGAACATTGCCGAACCTCGAACGTATTGAGAAAGCAATCGACACGTTGGAACGGAAACGTCTCATGGACGTATTCCTGATGCGCGCGCTTCGTCACGAACGCCCCGCCGGCCGCCAACAGGTTGTTGTGGATGCATTCGTGAAACCAGCGTTCACGGCACACGCCCTGCCATTCGAAGTAACGTGCGAAATAGGTGTTCATGAAGGCATTGGAATCCTTGAGGTAAATGTCGACCACGTGGTGGAAGGTTTTCTCGGCCAGATGTGCCGTTTCGTTGGAAAGGACTTGAAGAATCGCGTCTCGTGTCAACATGGATAATTCCTTGAATCGCTACAGGCGGTAGCTGCGCATTCCTTCAACGAGAAGGAATGGCCCGATTCTCCCAGTGCAATTCCGCTGAACGGCGCGGTCGAAACGTGCCGAATTCGAGAATGAGGAGCAGTTGATGTGCGGCCCACTTTCGCCGGATAATTGCCGCGGTCGTACAGCGCGATCGTTATTCGCGGTAATGCGTCTCCGGTACCGCATCTTTTTCTGCTGATTTATCGAGATTCGTATGCAACCCTTCGTTAGGCAGCCGGTGCTTTATCCCGTGTCCGTGGTGTTTGTCGACGACAATCCGGATTTCCTGCACGCGCTGCGGGGCGCATTTCCGGACGAACGCCTGAACCGCTTTTTTACGCACCCCCAGGCGGCGCTCGACTTCGTGTCGTCGCGAGACGCGGAGCTGCCACCCATGGCTGCGGACTATTTCGGTGCGGAGAAAACAGGCGGGAATGCGATCGGCGAGGATGCGCTCGCCGATCCCGCCCGATTCGAGGCGGTGGGCGCGGTGGTCGTGGACTATTCGATGCCGGAGGTCGACGGCATCCAGTTTCTGACCTCCATCCGCAACGCGAACTGCATGAAAATCCTGCTCACCGGCGTCGCCGATGAGCGCGAGGCGGTGGCCGCGTTCAACGCGGGACTGATCGATTGCTATCTGAAGAAAACCGACGTTGAGATGGCGCGCAAGCTAGAAGCCGTGCTGGACAACGCGAAACGCAAGTGCTGCGCGGCCCGCGGGCACATCAGCCTGCATGAAGCGGGGGCGACCTACCGGGATCCACGGGTCGTCAAACTGATCGATGAGGTGGCCGCGCGGGAAGGCATCGTCGAATACTATTGGCGCCCCAATCAGGACGCGGTGCTGATGTTCGATGCCGCCGGCGCGCCAAGTGTATTTCTCGCCTGGAACGAAGAGGACTGGTCGTTCCACTGCGATATCGTGTCCGACGCGGGCGGGCCGGCCGAATTGTTCCAAGGCATGGAAGCGCGCCGCATCATGCCGCTATTCTGGCCATTTCAGGCCTATCGGCCGGGCCTCGCGGACATTCGTTGCGCGGCCCCGCTACCCGTTCCGGGATGGCACGGCACGTCTTATAGCTGGAGCCGCCTGGATGATGCGGCCACCGAGCGTGAGTTGACCACGTTGGCAAAATGGCGTCACGCGTAAGAGATCATCCGCCCATTTCCCAACGGAAAAGATAGGAGAGGCGGTGCTGTCGTCGACTCGGTAGCAACTCAAATTGGAACAATCCCTGTCAATGTTGACAGTTATCAGCGGCACGGACTTTTGTTCTAATAGCGCCATATTCCGAGGGCCGCCCCTTTTTCCATTAGACGGCACATCCGTTCAGTGCAGACCGTTGACCAACGGTCTGCACCGTCTCCCAATATCGATCGATTTTCGATCTGATGTTGTCATCACGCTTCACGAAAGCTGCAGCGAAAAGCGATCCGTCAATTTCCGGCTGGCGCGTTGAAGCTCGTTTTCACGGCGCGTCGACGTCAATGTTATTGCGGGCTCCGCCGAGATAATTTCCTTTACTAGTTTGAGATCGTTGGCCGCATTGCGTCCGCCGGGCGCGTAATGCATTGAAATGGACGCCCTCAGACGCCCAACACCATTGATACGTGCCGGAATGCGGCAATCGAACTGAAATCGAGAGCATCGCGGTGATCGTCGCGAAACGCGGGATCGGCATGCATCCGACCGAGAGGTATTTTAACGGCCTGCTAACCGCCCGACTCGCTCGCGATGTCATGGCGATAGGCGCGGGGAGAGCAACCCGCGATGCGCTTGAATGCATGTCCGAACGCGCTATCCGAGTCGTAGCCGAGCATTTGCGCGATCGCCGATATCGATGCGTTCGAGCGTCGCAGTTCCCGCATCGCAAGCTGCATACGCCAGCGCAGTACGTACTCGAGCGGCCCGAATCCCAGCCGCCGCTTGAAATGCAGCGCGAACGTCGAACGTGATACGTGGCAGCAGGTCGCGAGCTCGTCGACCGTCCAGCGTCGCGCGGGCTCCGCATGAATGGCGACGAGTGCGGTGCTCACCCGGGAGTCCGCGAACCCGGCAAGCCAGCCGATATCGTCGTTCGCGCCGTCGTCCACGTAGCGCCGCAGGATCTCGACCAGCATCATGTGGCCGAGATGCCGAACCATCAACGACGCCCCCGGCGACGGCTTGCCGAATTCATGCGCGAGCCGCTGCAGCGCCCAGCGCAACACCGCCGCCTGCTCGGAGTCGCCGCTCACGACGACCACGGGCGGCAGGCTGCCCAGCAGCAGCGGCATGCCTTCCTCGTATGAGAAGCGGCCACCGATCAGAAAGCAATTCACCGGTTCGCCATAGTGCGCGATACCGCGTTCGACGTTCCGGTACACGTCGGCGGCAGGCACCGGCGTGACCGATGGATCGCTCGCCAGCGAAAATGCCCGCGGCGATGCGAGCAGGAAGCAGTCTCCCGTGCGCAGCTGGATCGGCGGTCCGGCGCCGTCGACGGTCAGCCAGCAACTTCCTTCGACAACCGCATTGAACTTGATGCCCTCAGGCGGCGGAATGGCAACCGCCCAGTCGCCGCCTGCTCTCACGCCGGTGAAATACGAGTCGCGCGTTTCCAGCAGCGACAGCGCTTCCGATAGGGGATCCACGCGCAAGCTCCGGACGATCTCGACGAAAAGCCGGATTCTATTGCATTCACAGTCCGGGAGCATCGCCGGAGAATGGCCTCGTGCAGTGACGCGGCCCACAGGCGGGCGCGTGCTTCACGCATCGTTCCAGGAGCCTTCAATGACGAGCAGGCAACACCCCCTTCATTCCGGATTCGGCGCCGCATCGACGGCAAGCGACGTACTGGCTGGTCTCGACCTGCGCGGCAAGACCGCCATCGTCACGGGCGGCCATTCGGGTCTCGGCCTGGAAACGACGCGTGCGCTGGCGCAGGCCGGCGCGACCGTCGTCGTCGGGGCACGGAGCGCCGATGCCGCGCGCGAAGCAACGCGCGGCATCGCCGGTGTGGAGATTGCGGCGCTCGACCTCGCCGATCTCGCGAGCGTGGCCGCATTCGCGGCGCGATTCGTCGATGCGCGGCGCGACGTGGATATCGTCATCAACAGCGCGGGCATCATGGCGTGCCCCGAGACGCGCGTCGGCGACGGCCGGGAAGCGCAGATGGCCGTCAATCATCTCGGTCATTACGCGCTCGTCAACGGACTGTGGCCCGTGCTCGCGCATGGCGGCGGCGCCCGCGTGGTCTCGGTGTCGTCGCTCGGGCACCGGCTGTCACCGATTCGCTGGGATGACGTCCAGTTCGCGCATGGCTACGACAAATGGCTCGCGTACGGGCAGTCGAAGACCGCCAACGCGCTGTTCGCGGTGCAGCTCGATGCGCTCGGCGCCCCGTTCGGTGTCCGCGCCTATTCGCTGCATCCGGGCAAGATCGCGACGCCGCTGCAGCGTCATCTGACACGCGAAGAGATGATGGCGCAGGGCTGGGTGGACGAGCACGGCGTGCCCATCGATCCGACCTTCAAGACGCCTGCCCAGGGCGCGGCAACCCAGGTGTGGGCGGCAACGTCACCGCGCCTTGCCGGGATCGGCGGTGTTTATTGCGAGGATTGCGACGTCGCGGTTGTCACGCAGGGAAACGAGGAATCGGGCGTGAGGCCGCATGCGATCGATCCGGAGGAGGCGGCGCGTCTGTGGGCATGGTCCGCGGAGCTGACCGGAATCGATGCCTTTGCGGCGCACCGCTGACGCCCGAGTGTTCACGTCGGGAATGTACGGGCGCCGGCGGAGACACGGTCATGCGGCCGGCGCAAGATCGGCGCGCAGCTTACCCGTGTGTCGGGCGAAGCGCGCGGCTCATCTTCGTTCCCGATCGGGAACTGGATGTGGCGAAACGACGATCACTGGCATGTTCGTATCCGGACGGATACGCGATGGGTCGACGCGTCCGGTCGCATCGGTCCGCGCATCGCCAGCCGTGCCTGAGCGGCAGCTTTCGGCCCGCCGGCCGCGCGATACGGCTCGACCGGAATCCGGATGCACCGAGGCGCCCAGGTTGTCGCCCGCAACCTGACAACGCCAATTCTGCAAGCCGGTACCGTCGACTCACGACTCGTCTCCGGTCCCGGGTGGGCTCGAAGCCGCGCATGACGGACATCGCCGGCTGGCCGGTGCGGCACGCGAATGTCCCGAAGGGGGCCGGGTCGGCGCACGTCGACATGGTTAGAATGACCGCCGCACCTCCGTTCATTCCGTGGCCCGTCACCGGGCCGGCACGAGCCCATGACCTTACAAGAACTCGAAAAACTGATGCGACGCCTGTTCGAGGATGAGAGCCTCGACATCGTCGGCGACACCGGCTACAGCCTTTCCTTCCTCGTGCCCGGCAAGGTCCGGGACGTAAAGGCCGCGCTGCAGGCGCGCACCGACCCGGCCGGATGGGACGGCGAGGCAGTGCACTGGTTCTACCGGTGCGACGACGAGGACTGGGCGCTGTATCTGCGCTCTGTCCCGCATGCGGTGTACTGCATCGCGTCCGTGCAGTCGCTGCATGCGCGCCACATGCAACGGGTTGAGGAGGCGTCGAAGGTCTCGCCGGAACAGCAGGCAATCTACGACGCGGAGGAGGCGCAGCGCCGCGAGGAGGCGGAAGCGCGGCGCCGGCGCGATACGCGCAACGAGCCGCTCGCGCCGCTCGGCGGGCCGTTCCATAGCGATGGCGAACGTGTCTGGGCGCGCACCGGCAGCGGGCATCAGTATTGCGCGCTCAACAATTTCGATCTCGCCAGCTTCCGGCACCTGGTCGACAACTTTGCCTCCGATGCATCGGGGCTGCGCTACTACGCGGCCGGCGCCGCGTTCAGCTACGACTAGGCTCATTGCCGATGGCGACGCCGCCACGCTGGAATCGGTGGGCGGCGACTGGTATCGCGATGCACGGCAGGCTTACCACTTTGAGCGCGACCTTTTTGATCCCGATCGCGGCCAGTGCCATCTGACCGTCGTCAAGGCCGACGTGGCCAGCCTGACGCACATCGGCGGCGCGTACGCGCGGGATGCGAAGCACCTGTTCTGCGCCGGCGTGCGCAAGCGCGGCATCGACGATCCGGCCGGCGTGGTCAGCCTCGGGTACCGGTATGCGCGGCTCGGCGCGCAGATTCTTTACGACGGCAAGGTCGTGGACAAGCCCGGGCGTGTCGATGTCGAGACCGCGCGCGGCGTCTTTCACGACATGCTGATCGACGCCGACGGCCACGTGCTGTGGGGGAAGAACTACCGCAAGCCGTTGCCGGGAATCGATGCCCGAAGCCTGCGCTTCCTGAACTGGGCCTTCGCGGTCGACGATCAGCGCGTGTACTACCGGACCAACACGAACCTGGCCGTGTGCGAGGGCATCGACCGTGCGAGCGTGGAAGTCGTGCCGCCGCTACGCATCCGAGACAAGAACGGGCTGATCGACATCCGGTATCCGGAAGGCGCCGTGCACGTACCCGACCCGTCGACGGAGTCGTGACGACCGCCGCGATCGGCCGTTTTCGCATGTGGCGCCGCCGCCCGCTGCCGCGTCGTATGCGGGAGCAGCGATCTTTATCAGCGCAGCAGATAAACGTATCGGAATCGCTTCGTTGACGCCGTCCGGCGCGCACTCGTAGATTCGCGTTTTGACCGAATCAGGGGCCGTACCGTGACCACTACCGCCATCCGCGACGCTGCATCGCTTTCCGCCGGGCATCCGCCCGCATCGCGGCCGCGCGTCGCGGCGCAGCACTTCGACATCGTGCCGTTCGATGCGCCGCTCGGCGCCGAAGTGGTCGGCCTCGACCTGTCGCAACCGCTCGACGCCGGCGACTTCGCGCGCATTCATCGCGCGCATCTCGACCATCACGTGCTGGTGTTTCGCGACCAGCGCATCACGCCGGACGAGCACGTCGCGTTCAGCCGCCGCTTCGGCCCGCTGCAGATCCACGTGCTGCACCAGTTCGCGCTTGCCGGCCATCCGGAGGTGCTGATCGTGTCGAACGTCGTCGAGAACGGCAAGCCGATCGGGCTCGGCGACGCAGGCCATTTCTGGCACTCCGACCTGTCGTACAAGGAGAAGCCGAGCCTCGGCTCGCTGCTGCATGCGCAGGAGCTGCCGGCCGAAGGCGGCGACACGCTGTTCGCGAACATGCATCTCGCATGGGACACGCTGCCGGCCCATCTGCGCCGTGCGGTAGAAGGGCGGCGCGCCGAGCATACGTATCTCGCACGCTATGCGGAGCTGCAGGCGCGCAATCCGTGGCGGCCGAACCTGTCGCCCGAGCAGATCGCGCAGGTTGCCGCGGTCGTGCATCCGGTCGTGCGCACGCACCCGGAAACGGGCCGCAAGGCGCTGTTCGTCAGCGAGCATTTCACGACGCGCATCGTCGGGTTGCCCGACGACGAAAGCCGCGCGCTGCTCGATGAGCTGTTCGCGCACAGCGTGCGTGTCGAGCACCTGTACCGGCACCAGTGGCGCGAGCACGATCTCGTGTTCTGGGACAACCGTTCGCTGATGCATCTCGCCGCCGGCACGCCCGACCACCTGCGCCGCAAGCTGTACCGCACGACGATCGAAGGCGACGCGCCTTTCTGAGCCGCGTACCGCGTCAATCTTCCGCCCCATCCTGACCGGAGTTCCGATGTCGTTTTCATTTTTGCCGGCGCGTCGCGCGCTGGCGGCCACGCTTACCGCCGCGCTCGCCTTCGCCGGCGCACTCGCCCCGCAAGCCGCGCACGCGGAAGGCCGCATCCGCATCGCCGAGCAGTTCGGCGTCGTCTACCTGATGCTGAACGTCGCGCGCGACCAGCAGTTGATCGAAAAGGAAGGGCGCAAGGCTGGCGTCGACATCAAGGTCGACTGGGTTCGGCTGTCGGGCGGCGCGGCCGTGAACGACGCGCTGCTGTCCGGCGCGGTGGATATCGCGGGCGCGGGCGTCGGGCCGCTGCTGACCGTGTGGGATCGCACGCGCGGCCGGCAGAACGTGAAGGGCGTGGCGTCGCTCGGCAATTTCCCGTACTACCTCGTCAGCAGCAACCCGAACGTGAAGACGATCGCCGACCTGAGCGCGAAGGACCGCATCGCGGTGCCGGCGGTCGGTGTGTCGGTGCAGTCGCGCGTGCTGCAGTACGCGGCCGCGAAGCAGTGGGGCGACAAGCAGTTCGACAAGCTCGACGCGCTCACGCAGGCGATTCCGCATCCGGACGCGACGGCTGCCATTCTGGCGAACAGCAGCGTGATTACCGGCCACTTCGGCAATCCGCCGTTCCAGGAGCAGGAACTCGCCGGCAACCCGAATGCGCACATCGTGCTGAATTCCTATGACGTGCTCGGCGGCCCGAGCTCTGCGACGGTGCTGTATGCCACCGAGAAATTCCGCGACGACAACCCGAAGACCTATCGCGCATTCGTTGCCGCGCTGGCCGATGCCGCGCGGCAGATCGCGGCCGATCCCGAGCGCGCGGCCGATACCTATATCCGCGTGAACGCATCGAAGATCGATCGCGCGCTGCTGCTGAAGATCCTGCGCAATCCGCAGGTGCAGTTCAAGACCACGCCACAGAACACGCTCGCACTCGCGCAGTTCATGCATCGCACCGGCGCGATCCGCAACGAACCGAAGTCGTGGCGCGACTACTTCTTCGACGATCCCGCGACCGCCGGCGGCAGTTGAGCAGCGCCGCCGCTTCGACGCCGCGATCGACGCTTATGCGTCGGCGCGGTTTCGATATGTGGAATCGATGGTTGGTCGGCACGGAGTCCGGCCGCATGCTGATGCTTTACCCGCAAGAGATTCGATCGTGAACGCCACTTCTCCCCGAACCTGGCTGCCGCCGTATTCGGCACGCGGCGGCGCGTCGCCTGCCGCGCCCGACACACGTGCTGCCGGTCGGTCCGCTGCGGCTGCCGCGCAGGCCGGCGCGCACAGCGAACGCCTGCTGGCCATCGACCGTGTCAGCCTCGAATACCGCAGCGGCGCGCGGATCGTGCGCGCCACCCACCAGGTGAGCTTCGACGTGTATGGCAGCGATCGCTTCGTGCTGCTCGGCCCGTCGGGGTGCGGGAAGTCGACGCTGCTGAAGGCGATTGCCGGTTTCATCGAGCCCGTATCGGGTTCGATCGCGCTCGACGGTCGGCCGGTGCGCGGGCCGGGGCCCGACCGCGTCGTGGTGTTCCAGGAATTCGACCAGTTGCCGCCATGGAAGACGGTCGTCGAAAACGTCGCGTTTCCGTTGCGTGCCGCCGCGAAGCTGTCGCGCGCCGAAGCACGGGAGCGTGCGCTGCATTATCTCGACAAGGTCGGGCTGGGCGCGTTCGCCGACGCCTATCCGCACACGCTGTCGGGCGGCATGAAGCAGCGCGTCGCGATCGCGCGCGCACTGGCGATGCAGCCGCGCGTGCTGCTGATGGACGAACCGTTCGCCGCACTCGACGCGCTGACGCGCCGCAAGATGCAGGAGGAACTGCTGCGCCTGTGGGACGAGTTCCGCTTCACGCTGCTGTTCGTCACGCATTCGATCGAGGAAGCGCTCGTCGTCGGCAACCGGATCCTGCTGCTGTCGCCGCATCCGGGCCGCGTGCGTGCGGAACTCAATAGCCACGAGCATTCGCTCGACAACGTCGACACCGGCGACTTTCGCGACAACGTCGCGCGGATCCATCGCCTGCTGTTCGATACCGACATGACCAGCGCCCCGACGACGGAGGAAGCCGCATCATGAGCACGATCGATCCGGCATTGCCGCCGCTACCGCCCGTGCGCGCCGAATACGAACGCACGCTCGACACGCTGCCCGACGCCGAACGTGCGGTGCCGGCTCCGCTGTGGCGTCGCGTCGTCGGCGCGGGATGGTTTCGGCGCAGCGTCATCGCGCTCGTGCTGATTGCCGCATGGGAGATCGTCGCGCGCATCGTCGCGAACGATCTGCTCGTGCCGACCTTCGGCGCGACGCTGGCCGCGTTCGTGCAGGGCATCGAGTCGGGCGAATTGCTGGTGAAGACGGGCATCTCGCTGTCGGTGTTGCTGCGCGGCTACGCGCTGGGCGTGTTCTTCGCATTTGCGCTGACATCGCTCGCGGTATCGACGCGCATCGGCCGCGACCTGCTGGCGATGCTGACGTCGATGTTCAATCCGCTGCCGTCGATCGCGTTGCTGCCGATCGCGCTGCTGTGGTTCGGGCTCGGCACCGGCAGCTTGCTGTTCGTGCTTGTGCATGCGGTGCTGTGGCCGCTCGCGCTCAGCATGTACACCGGCTTCGCCGGCGTGCCGGCCACGCTGAAGATGGCGGGGCGCAACTACGGCCTCACGGGCCTGCGCCAGATCGCGCTGATTCTCGTGCCGGCCGCGCTGCCGTCGATCCTGTCGGGCCTGCGCGTTGGTTGGGCATTTGCGTGGCGCACGCTGATTGCGGCCGAGCTCGTGTTCGGCGCGAGCGCGGGTCAGGGCGGGCTCGGCTGGTACATCTTCCAGAACCGCAACGAGCTCTATACGGATCGCGTGTTCGCGGGCCTTGCGGCCGTCATCGTGATCGGCCTGCTCGTCGAGAACCTCGTGTTCGACACGCTCGAACGCGTGACCGTGCGGCGCTGGGGCATCCAGCACTGATGTAACCGCACGCGATCAATCCCGGCGCATGCATAACGTAAGCTGAAATCGGCTTTTCACGCGCGCCGGGTGCGTCCCTATACTTTGCGATGCTGTGCATGCGGCGGTTCGCGAATGCCGCGATCGCGCGACGCAGCGCCCGATCTTCTCGAACAAGGACCTGCCGAATGACTGCCCGTGATGCCGTCGATCCGCGCGACGCGTTGCGCGACGCGCTTGCCGCGCTGCCCGATCTCGCGAACGCGATCGGGCAGGATGCCGCGCAACGCGAAGCGCGTCGCGAACTGCCGTTCGACGGTTTCGCAATCTTCCGTCGCTCGGCGCTGGGCGTGCTGCGGATTCCGGTCGCGCGCGGCGGCCTTGGCGGCACGCTGGTCGACCTGTTCGACACGATCGTGACGCTGGCCGCCGCCGATTCGAATCTCGCGCACGCGCTGCGGATCCACTACGACCAGACGGAAACGCTGCGGCTGTCGCCGCGCACGCCGTTCAACGATGTGCAGCTCGAGCGCGCGCTGGCCGGCGCGATCTTCGGCGGCGCGTCAACCGAGCGCGGTACGTCGCGGCCCGGCGAGAACACCACCGTACTGCGCCGGGACGGCGATCACTACCGCGTGACGGGCCGCAAATATTATTCGACCGGCACCGCGTTTGCCGATTTCGCGCGCATCAACGTGGAGAACGAGGAGGGCGACGCAGTCGCCGTGATCATTCCCGTCGCGCGCGACGGCGTGCAGGTGCTCGACGACTGGGACGGCATGGGCCAGCGCATGACCGCGAGCGGCAGCCTGCTGCTCGACGACGTGCAGGTGTTCGCGGATGAAGTAGCCGCGCGCGACGGCTCGACGCTCGTCGGCCGCCATTGCGGCGCGCTGCGGCAACTGCATCTCGTCGCGACGGGCGCGGGCATCGTGCGCAACGTGGTTGCCGATGCACGCCACTACGTGCTCGCGCACGGCCGCCCGGTGCTGCACAGCCCGGCGCCGGCCGCGCGCGACGATCACTTCATCCAGCAGGTCGTCGGCGAGCTGTCCGCGCACAGTCATGCAATCGATGCGCTCGTCCGCGAAAACGCGCGGGCGCTCGACCGTTCCGCCGACGCGATCGAAGCCGGCGATGCCGATGCGCATGCACGGGTGCTCGACAGCGCGCTCGCAACCGCACGCACGCAGCTCATCGTCAGCAAGCTGGCGCTGCATGCGGCGGAGCGGCTGTTCGAAGTCGGCGGCGCGTCGGCGACGGCGCGCGAACACAACCTCGACCGGCACTGGCGCAACCTGCGCACGATCTTCAGCCACAACCCGTTGCTGCACAAGGCGCGCGTGATCGGCGACTACGAACTGAACGACGTGACGACGCACCTGACCGAAGGCCGCGTGTTCTGACCTGGCCGCGCGCGCGGCACTCTTTTTCGGAAACCCCTCCCGATGACGACCCGCACCGGACACCTGCATCTCGGCGCATTCCTGTACCCGACCGGCCATCACATCGCCGCGTGGCGCCATCCCGGTTCGCAGGCCGACGCGGGCGTCGATTTTCGCCACTACGTGCGGCTCGCGCAGGCGGCCGAGGCCGCGAAGTTCGATCTCGTGTTCCTTGCCGACGGCGTGGGCACGCGCGGTGACGACGTCGAGTTCCTGAGCCGCACCGCGCACAGCTACGTCGCGCAGTTCGAGCCGCTGACGCTGCTGTCGGCGCTCGCGGCCGTCACCGAGCGGATCGGCCTCGTCGGCACCGCGTCGACGAGTTTCAACGAGCCGTTCCACATCGCGCGCAAGTTCGCGTCGCTCGACCACATCAGCGGCGGCCGCGCGGGCTGGAACCTCGTCACGTCGTCGAGTGCGCACGAGGCGCGCAACTTCAATCGCGACGCGCATTTCGATCACGCCGAACGCTATGCGCGTGCGGAGGAGTTCGCGGATGTCGTGCGCGGCCTGTGGGATAGCTGGGACGACGATGCGTTCGTGCGCGATCGCGCATCGGGCCGTTTCTTCGATCCGCACAAGCGCCACGTGCTCGACCATCGCGGCCGCTTCTTCCAGGTGCGCGGGCCCTTGAACGTCGCACGGCCGCCGCAGGGGCACCCGGTCGTCGTGCAGGCCGGTTCGTCGCCGGCCGGTACGCGGCTGGCCGCGCGCACGGCCGAGGTGATCTTCACCGCGCAGCAGACGCTCGACGACGCGGTCGCGTTCTATGCGGACGTGAAGGGCCAGCTCGCGGCGTTCGGCCGCGATCCCGATACGCTGAAGATCATGCCCGGCGTGTTTCCGGTGGTGGGCCGTACCGAAAGCGAAGCGAAGGAGAAATTCGACGCGCTGCAGTCGTTGATCGCCCCGGCGGTCGGGCTCGCGCTCGTATCAAGCCTTACCGGTGGGTTCGACCTGTCCGCCTATCCGCTCGACGGCCCGATTCCGCCGCTGCCGGAGACCAACGCCAGCAAGAGCCGGCAGGCGCTGACGATCGATCTCGCGCGCCGCGAGAACCTGACGATCCGCGAACTCTATTTGCGCGTTGCGGGTGCGCGCGGCCACTGGCAGCTCGTCGGCACACCGGAGCAAATCGTCGACCAGCTCGAGGAGCGCTTCGTGCACTACGGCGCGGACGGCTACAACGTGATGGCGCCGACGCTGCCCGGCGGCCTCGACGATTTCATCGCGCTGGTGCTGCCCGAGTTGCGCCGCCGCGGGCTGTTTCGCAGTGACTATGCGGGCCATACGCTGCGCGAGCATCTGGGGCTGCGGCGGCCCGTGCGCCGCGACACCACCGCTCATGCCGAAACCGCTGCCTGACGTCAGCGCCGCAAGCCGGCGTCGCGCAGCAGCGGCAGCACACGCTCGCCGAAGAAGTCGAGATCGGGCTTGAAGTCGTAGAAGCTCAGCTGGATGCCGTCGATGCCCGCGCGGTGCAACCGCACGATCGTATCGGCGACTTCTTCGGGCGAGCCCGTGATCGAGATATTGCCGCCGATCGCGCGCGCGGCCGCCTGCGAGCGCTGGTCGAAGCCGCCGCGCCACGCATGCGCATCGCTGTCGAAGCGATGAAAGCTGCCTTCATCCGCATGCGCGACGATTGCGTCGCGGTACGCGCGCGCTTCGGCCGCCGTTTCGCGGCAGATCACGAGCGGATTGAGCAGTGTGCGGATTTTCCGGCCGCGCGCCGCGGCAGCCGCCTTCACACGCGCGGTATGCGCGGGCAGTGCATCGATCGCGCGTTCGGCGTCGGGGCCGGCCGGGCTCGTGACGAACACGATGTCCGAATAGCGTGCCGCGAAGTCGATGCCCGCATCGGAGCCCGTCGCGTTGATCAGCAGCGGACGGCCGTAGCGCGGCTTCGGCGTCACGAATGCGCCGCCCAGCCGCCAGCTCGACAGATCCGGCGTGTAGCTGAAATTGTCCGGTTGCGCCCACAACTGCTGGACCGCATCGAGGAACTCGGCGGCCATTTCGTAGCGCCGGTCGTGTTCGATCCGGTTCCAGCCGAACATCTCGTGCTCGATCGCGCGGTGGCCGGTCACGACGTTGATGCCCCAGCGCCCGCGCGAGATGTGATCGAGCGTCGCGGTGAACTTCGCGAAATGCAGCGGATGCCATGGCCCGTAGAGCACGTGGCTCGTCGCGACGAGGATGATCCGTTCGGTACGCGCGGTCAGCGCGGCCAGCGTCATGAACGAGTCGAGCGCGTGGCCGTCGAACACGCCGCCGTAGCCGCCTTTCGGCAGCCACTGCGACAGCGCGAACACGAGATCGAAGCCGAGCGCCTCCGCGCGCGCGACCAGGTCGGCGTTGTAGTCGAAGGTCCAGTCGGTCGTACGCGGCAGCGTCGACGCGCTCCAGCCGCCGGCCTGGATCGGCAGGAACAGCCCGAGCATCAGCGGCTGCGCGAGGACGCGCGACACCGGGCTGTCGGGGAAATCGGCCGGCGAGCGAACGTCGACGAACGGCGACGGCGCGACCGGAGCAGCGAGGGAGGTGTCGCTCATGATGGCTTACTTGCGGGTTGGGCACGTACCGGGCGACAACGACGCGCACGTGCGGCGGCGAATCGCGCGGGTGCGATGCACGACGTGCCTGCGAGTGGATCGAGCAGCGTCATAGCGTGCCGGGCCTCGGATCGGGCACGAAACCTTCGCGGTTCGGCATCCGCACGCGTGGCAGCGTGCTCGAGTCGAGCCGTGCATCGCCGGGCACGATGCCGTTCAGATGGAGGACATACGCGGTGACCGCATAGACTTCGTCCGCGCTCAGCGATTGCGGTGCGTTGTACGGCATCGCGCGGCGGATGTAGTCGAACAGCGTCGTCGCGTACGGCCAGTAGCTGCCGACCGTCTTTTTAGGTTTGGCGCTCGCGAGCGAGCCGAGGCCGCCGACGAGCGGATCGCCGACGCCGCCTTCGCCGCCGGCGCCGTGGCACATCGCGCATTTGTCCGCGAACACGTGAGCGCCGCGCGCGACCGTGCCCGCGCCGGGCGGCAAGCCGCTGCCGTCGGGCGCGATGTCGATGTCCCACGCAGCGAGCGCCGCACGGTCGACCGGCTGGCCGAGACCGTAGCCCGCGCCGAACGCGCTCGGGACGAGCACGGATGCGGCGAGCAGGCAGGCAAGCGGTTTACGCATTGCGCACCTCGCCGTCCGCGCCGACGCGCCAGTTCTGGATGCCGTTGTAGTGGTACTGCGAGTTGACGCCGCGCACGGCGACGAGCGCCTCGCGGGTTGGCTGCACATAGCCGGTGTCGTCGGTGGCGCGGCTTTGCAGGTCGGCCGGCTCGCCGTTCCAGATCCAGTCGGCTTCGAAGCGCGTCAGCGCGCGATCGCGCACGTCGCCCGCGAGTCGCGCGGGCCGCCACGTGCGGCCGCCGTCGGTCGAGACGTCGACCGCGCGAATCCGGCCGCGTCCCGACCACGCGTAGCCGCCGATCGGGTGATAGCCGTGCGCGGCGAGCCGATGGCCGGCCGACGGCCTCGTGATGACCGACTTCGCATCCATCTCGAACACGAACTGGCGCGCGCAGCCGCCAGGCAGCAGGTTCGTGTATTTCGACGTTTCCTCGCGCGTCATCTCCGGCGCGCGCACCAGCTTCAGCCGCCGCAGCCACTTGATGTTCGTGTTGCCTTCGAAACCCGGCACGATCAGTCGCACCGGATAGCCGTTCTCAGGGCGCAGCCGTTCGCCGTTCTGCGCATAGACGACGAGCGCGCGCTCCAGGATCCGGTCGAGCGGCAGGCTGCGCGTCATCGCCGCGCCGTCGGCGCCTTCGGCGAGCAGCCAGCGTGCATCCGGATCGATGCCGGTTTCGTCGAGCAGCGTCGACAGCCGGACGCCCGTCCATTCGCAGCACGACAGCAGCCCGTGCGTGAACTGAACGGGCAGCCCGCTCGGGCCGTTCCATTCGCTGCCGGTGTTGCCCGAGCATTCGAGGAAGTGGATCCGCGATTCGGACGGAAAACGCAGCAGATCGTCGATCGTGAACACGCGCGGCTCGCGCACGAGGCCGTGCACGACGACGCGATGACGCTGCGCATCGATCTCGGGCACGCCCGCGTGATGACGCTCGTAGACGAGGCCGTTCGGCGTGATGTCGCCGAACAGGTCGGCGAGCGGCGTCATCGACGAGCCGGAGCCGGGCAATGCCGGCGTACGGGCGCTGCGGCGGATCACGTCGCGTTCGTGCGGCCCCGGCATGCCGTAGGGTGGTGACAGTAGCGGCGCGCCCGGTCCTCGTGTCCATTGAGGCACGTCGAGCGGAGAGAGCGGGGTGAGCGGCTGGCTCGCCAGCGCGCCGCCGGCAGGCAGCATCGCTGCCGCCCATCCGCCGGCGAGCTGGCGCAGTGCGGCGCGCCGGCCGCTGCGCGGTGGACGGGGCGGGAAACGGGAGTCGGTCATGGTCGAACGCGAATCGCGCGCTGGGCAGCGCGCGGGGAAACGCACATTCTCGGCAACCGGGCACGGCGCGGCAAACAACGATTCCCGCTTTGCTTATCGCGCCGTGCTGCGCCGCGCCCGATGCGCGTGCCGTCAGAACTTCACGCGCAATCCGGTGACGAACGCGACCTGGCGGTTCGTCGACGACGCGCTGCCGATGTTCGAGATCGCCGCGATCTTGCGATAGCCGCCCGACGTTGCCGTGCTCGCGTCGCCGGCTGCGAGCTGGTAGATGCCGGACAGGTAGATATCGGTGCGTTTCGACAGCGCGTAGTCGAACCCGAGCGTGAACTGGTGCCAGCGCGGCTTCAACGTCTGGCCGCTGGTGCCCGGCAGGCCGCTCGCGCGCCCGTCGGTGAACGTGTAGACACCGATCAGCGTGGCCGCCGGCGTGATCTGGTAACGCGCGTTCACGTCGTAGTTGTTGAACTTGCGCGACGAGCCGTCGAGGTAGTCGAGCTGCGTGTGGCTCCACGCGAAGCCGAGCGTCGCACGGCCGAGTGCGTAGTTCGCGCCCACCGCGCCGATCTGCTGCTTGAGCACGCCGCCGTTCAGCCCGTAGAAGAACGCACCGCTATAGTCGTTGCCGGTGGTCGAGGTCGCGCCGCCCACCGCGCCGCTCGTATTCGACGTCGCATTCGGATGATTGAACCGCACATAGCCGGCGCCCACCGACAACGGTCCGTTCACGTAGTTCGCCGACGCGCCCCATGCGTTGTTGTTCGAGAAACCCGTGCCCGCGCCGCCGTTGGCCTGGTTGCTGAATGCGTAGAGCAGGTCGGCCGTGAAGCCCGCGATCGTGTCGCTGCGGAATTTCACCGCGTTGTTCAGCCGGAAGCTCTGGTTCATGTTGTCGTTGTCGCCCACGTGCGTGGCCGGCGACCAGAAGCCGGACCCCGAGTACTGCGCGACGAGGTCGGTGATCGGTTCGTACTGGCGGCCGAAGGTCAGCGTGCCGAGCCCCTTGCTGGCGAGGCCCACGTACGCGGAGCGGCCGAACAGGCGGCCGCCCTGGCCGAGCCCGCCGTCGCTCGGCCGGAACCCGCTTTCGAGCGTGAAGACCGCCTGCAGGCCGCCGCCGAGTTCTTCCACGCCTTTCAGGCCCCAGCGGCTGCCGCTCAGCTTGCCGCTCGTCTGCTGGATGTTGCTCGCGCCCCCCTGATTGTTCGTATAAGCGAAACCGGCATCGACGACGCCGTACAACGTGACCGAACTCTGCGCATGCGCGCTGACCGAACCGATCGAAACCAAACCCAGGACTACCGATTTTTTGATCATGACTATCCTCTGTTTTTATGGGTACATCTGCGAGGATCACGATCCTATTGACGACGGTCGTGCCGGCGAACGGTCGATCCGTGGTTTGCAAATCGCGGCGCGGCCGATTTGCAATGTGCGTTGCCGCAAGCCCGGCATGTGCGTCACGATCGCGTCCGGTACCCATGCTGCGGCGAACACATCGCGCGAACGGCGAACGTCGAGGACTGGAAACGCGCGCGGGCCGTCATATCGATCGATGAAATCGTTCGATGTGCGCAACACATGCGGCCCGGCACGCGATGTTTTTACGCAACGCCCGCTGTGCGGCGGGCTGCCGATGCGCTACATGCGCCCGCATATCGATTTCGCAAAACGTTGGTAGGGCCGTGCGACGCGTGACGGTAGAGTCGGGCATCCGGCCTCGGGCCGGCATCCTCCGGTATGCAAAAGGGCGCGCAAGCGCGCGTTCGTCCCGGCTGAACAACGAACAGGGGAGCCGTTTGACATGAGTCGCGATGTGCTGTTTCTGCTGGAACCGGGCTTTGCCGATCCGAAGCATCCGGGCCAGCACTTCGTCTGTCCGCATGGACTGTCGATCGAGGGGCTGCTGGCGAGCGCGCCCGATCGTGCAGGTCGAATCGACGTGAAGCGCGTCGGTTTCGAGCGGCCACGGCACGCGGTGATCGACGCGCTCGACGATGCGCACCAGGGGCTGCCGGTCCTCGTGCTCGGCCGCGACCAGCCGGCGCCGGACGACGCACAGACGCTCGGCGACGTGCGTTTTGTCACCGACGCGCGCCGCATCCTCGAACTGCTGGCCGAGCGCCACGGGTTTCCGGTGCTGCATTGACGCGGCGGCTTTCCCTTTCCATTTGATCGACCGACAGGAGCAACCGATGTCGTCAATTTCGGCGGCACGCCGCCGTTTGCTGGTTGCCGGCGCCGCGGCCGTGGCGGCGCCATGGGCCGCGAAGGCCGCGTTCGCGGCGCCCGCCGCCATCAACGCCGATCTCGCCGGCACCACGTTGCGCGTCGCGACCTACAAGAGCGGCTGGCGCGCGCTGTTACAGGCGGCCGGGCTTGCGGACACGCCATACCGGATCGACTGGCGCGAGCTGAACAACGGCGTGCTGCACATCGAGGCACTCAATGCGGATGCGCTGGACATCGGTTCGGGCAGCGAAATTCCGGCCGTGTTCGCCGCGCGCCAGAAGGCCAACGTGCGGCTCATCACGCGCGTGCGCGAAGACCTGAACAACCAGGTGACGCTCGCGCGCAAGGATACGTCGATCCGCAGCATTGCGGACCTGAAGGGCAAGCGCGTCGGGTACGTGCGTGCGACGACGTCGCACTACTTCCTGTATCGCCAGCTCACGGAGGCTGGCCTGGGTTTCGACGACATCCAGCCGATCAACCTGTCGCCGACCGACGGCCTGTCCGCGTACGACCGCGGCGACATCGACGCATGGGCAATCTACGGCTATAACGGCCAGCTCGCGCGCAATCGCTACGGTGCACGCGTGCTGAAGACGGGGAAGGGCTATCTGTCGGGCAATTTTCCGGTCTATGCGAACCCGCGCACACTCGACGATGCGCACCGTCGTGCGGCGACGGGCGATCTGCTGCTGCGGTTTCGACGTGCGTATGCATGGGCGAACGGACATTTCAGCGACTATGCGCTGGTGCAGAACCGCGAAACGCGCGTGCCAGTTGCCGATCTTGTCGCGATGTTCGACCAGCGCAGCGAAGACTACGCGCTGCTGCCGGTGACGCCCGACGTGGTGGCGCAGCATCAGCAGGTTGCGGACGTGTTCGCGCGGATCGGTGTGCTGGACGGGCCGGCCAACGTTGCGCCGCTCTGGGATACGTCGTTCAACGCGCTGGTGGCGGCGACGTGATCGGGGGTAGCGAGAAGATCCCCACGTGAGAGGGGAATTCAGGGCTCGCGTGCTTGTTGAAAGCGCTGCTTTCCCCGCGTGAGCGAGGCTTCACGTCCAGCGTGGGCCTCGTCGAAAGATCTTGCGTGACCGGGTCAGGCGAACGTCGTTGCGACCATGATGCCGAACACGACGCCGATCGCAATCCCGCAGAGCCGGCCGTAAATCGATGCGCGCACATTGTCATCGAGCACGAACGGCGAGCGTTTGTGCTTCCATACCGTGCTGAATGCCACCGGGCGGGTCAGCAGCGCGAGGCATGCGATCAGCACCGGCGTTGCGATGAGCATCGCGATGCGTTGGCCGTTCCAGTCGACGCCGTGCATCGCCAGCGAAACGATCGCGGCAAGCGGCACCTCGACGCACAGGCCCAGCAACGAACCGTTGACGAAGGAATCTCCGGGGGACTGAAACATGATCGTTCCTAGCGTTCGGATGAAATCGGCGCCCGGTTCGAGCTCCCGAAAATAAAAATACACGGCTGTTGTCCAAGGTCGGTCGACCGCGTTCGACATCAGCCAGGATGACGGGCGGATAGTACGGCAAATCCTTGACCCGTTGGCGGTCATTCAAGCTATTTAACAAATGCTTCGGGTAACGGCGCATTTTTATGCTGCATCGGGATATCGAGCCGTGACCGGAAGAGGGGGGGGATGTGACGTCGACCAACGGGCTGACCGGCATCCGATCGGCTCGTGTACGACTAGGCCCGGGTTCGCCTGCCCGAATTCGTTGGATTACAATCGGGCGTCGATCTCTCTGTGAACGGATGCATCGATACGAAGGCCGTTGCATTGATTCTTCGTGCAATCGCATCGCGAAAATCGACCTCCGATTGCTTCCCGATCATCGGCTTCGCGCGTAAAAAGCTGCAGTTGAAACTAGGCGAAACGCGGACTACCCATTCATCCCACACGCATGAACACGCCCGATAACAACGAGACCAACCGCAGCCATCTCGTCGCCTTCGCGATCGACGACAACAGGCAAGCCTGGTACGAGATGGTCATCCCGTTCATCGTGTCGCTGCGCGCGACGGACTACCGCGGGCGCATCGGCGTCATCGGTTATGGCTTGTCTGAAGAAAAACGGCAGCGGCTACGTGACAACGGCATCGAGGTCTACGTAGGGGCAGGCGTCGGCGACCTTGCCTGGGATCGCTACATCTCCGCAGCCTCGGTCTTCGACGCCGATCCGGAATTGCAGACGCTCGCCCTTTACGATGCCGATATCTGGTTCCCCGGGCCGCAGTTCGATATCTTCGACGTCGTGCCGAGCGACGATTGCCTTCACGTCGCACCGGACGCCCATTTCTGCGCGTTCGTGATGTCCCCGATCATCGGTGAACGGAGGGACGCATTGATCCGCCAGTGCGTCCAGGACGTGCTCGATCGCGTCGGGCACCCGCTTCAGGCCGGGCTCGTCGTGGGCGGCCGCGCGCCTTGGGCACGGTTTGGACAATATGTCCACGAGCAGGCGGGACGAGTCGGTCAGGACTTTGCCGCGATCCACGGGCTCGATACGACATTCCTGCATCTGTGGGGCGGCCTTGGGCAGGTACGACTCGTCGGCTGCGAACAGAATTTCGTCACGAAATGGGGGCTTCACGAGCGGCACGATTTCGATGCGGTCCGGATCCTGCTCGAGCATCGGGGTAAACCGATCCGTGGCCTGCACATGACGGGCGACGTGCGTTTCCTGAATCACTGGCGATATCTGGCTCGCGATGTCGAGCATGCGATTGCGCACGGGCAGGCGCTCGCGCTGGCATCCGAACCGGGCATGCGGGAACAACCGGCCGATCTCGACACGCTTCAGCTCGAACGCCTCGCCGCCAGCGGGTTGTCGTTCGTTGCCGCGCACGAGGACGTGCTGCCGAATGTCCCGCGTCTTGCCGCGGGAACGTCGTTCCGAAACCCGCAGGGCAGTGCGCTCAATGCCTGGGCGTCGCACCGGATCGAGTTCGAGGTGACGCGCGAACGCATCGTGCTGGACGTGTCGTTGTCCTACCTGAGCGGCCAGCCGTCGGCACCCAGCGCCCGACTGGCGCGCAACGGCGAAAGCGTGTCGCTGCAGGCGCCTCACAAACTCAGCGTCGCGACGCAACAGGGCGACCGGATCGCACTGAGCGCGCTCACGTTACCGGGCCAGGTGTGCCATACCGCTTGGGATATCGTCGTCCGACATGGGTGACGTCGTGGCAACCGGGCGTGCAGTGGGCCGGCGCGCGCTGGCCCCGGTTCGTCGCACGGGGAAGGTCCGGCGCGGATAGTCGGGGATCAGGCGCCGTGAGGGGCTGCGAATGCCACCGGCGTTCACCCGTATGGATATCTAAGCGGAAAAACATGCGTCTTTGCTTTTCAGCCCTGTCAAGCTTTACAGGGTGTATCCACCGTATCCGACGCCTATATTGCTCTGGCAGGTGTGCGCTCGACGCGCTCGACTGCATCCTTCAAATCCATAAAAAATGGAGATTGCCATGGCAAATGTACCTCTCACCGGCACCTATACCTCGGCGGACAAAAATTTCACATTCAAAATCACGTCCGCCGATCCATCCAATGGCGTCATCGCTGGCGTCTATACCACCAACTATAGCCCGATCGGTGCGTTCACTTCCGAAGGCAACGTCGGACACTATGGCTGGGTGTTCAGCAAGGCCCAAGGCAAGGACGGCGTCGCGCCATTCAACATTAGCTTCGGCGGCAGCCAGCGCCCCAACCAACGTCCCTACAACATTGTCGATAGCTGGAACGGCGCCTATTTGACCGACAACACAATCGTTGCCGAAGGTACCCGTTCGTTCGTCAATAGCGATGGCGTGGTCGAAGTCGGCAGCCTGGGCACGTTGAAATTCGCACTCGGCTAAGCTGATTTGTCATGACGTTGGCGGCGGCAAATCATCGCTGCCGCATCGATGGACACAGCATTAACAGACCGTTGAAATACCTCCTGCGGACGTCATCCGAGCGGGAGGGGTAAACGTTGGAACAAGGAATCAAACAACACTGAGAGCGATGCGCGGAGCGGACGGTTACACCGTGACGATGTTCAGGATGGCGAAGCTAGATGACTTTGTGCCAGCCAATCATCCCTGCGACCGATTCGCATCTGGTTGAATGAGCCGCTCAAGCGCATGGACGACGTGTTCGCGCGCATGTACGAGAGCGATGCGAAAGGCGGCAGGCCGAGCATTGCGCCCGAGAAACTGGTTCGAGCAGCTGTTGCTGCAAGTGCTGTATTCGATTCGCAGCGAGCGCATGCTGATGGAGCAAATCTCCTACAACATGCTGTTTCCTGACCGGCTGCTCGCGCACGATGTCATCGTGGGGTTGCTCAACGAGACGGTGGAGACGGCGCATGCGCGCGGCTACCTCTCGGGCGAGTACTTCAGCGTCGATGCCACGCCGATTCAGGCGCGAGCGAGTCGAACAGTTGTTTCTGCTGACGCAGGCGGCTTACAACCCCACGCGCATGCGAACGCTCACGGCGAAAGCGGCATAGAGGCGAAAGTCGGTGTGCGACGGAAGCAATTCCGACCACTTCGGAGTCTGCATAACGTATTGAATATAAACAATTTCCATTGTTTGGTGGCCAAAGGTGCCTCTTGGGCATTCGGAAGGAATCTCGATCACTTGCTATGCAAGGAGCAGCAATCTTGACCAATTCTTGGTATGGTGGCCGAGTGACTGGAGGGACGAGAATCAGCTTATGTGGATCGACGCGCGCCAGCGTCGTAACGAGTGGGCTAGCGTGCGCGTTATCGACGGTACGAAGCTGGTTGAATGGACGCACGAGATGCCAGCGGTCGAACTTTGGCTCGCGAAACGCCTAAAGGTCGCCGTGCATCAGCTTGAACTGCCGGGCGAGCATTGGGAACGCATCAGTTCGGGCGATGGCGAACCCGCGCTGACACCGGCGACATTCCTCGCCACGCGGCAGGACGCGTGTGGCCGGCTCGATGAGGTTCTGCGCGGGGACGTCGCGCGGCTTCGGCTGGAAACCGCTCACCCTGACCAGGCCGTTGATTTTGTTTCTGCTTACATTGCGAGCCTCGAGCCTGAACGGCGTGCAGACATCGCCGGCACATGTGTGCTGATCTCGGGAGTCGACGCGTGGACGGACTTCGTTGCTCGTGGACAGCCGCATGTCCTGATCGCCGCGCCGGAGTTTGACGTCGTCAGTGAGCAGGGAGCTATGTTGCTCGACAAGGCGCGGCGGGCCGGTCATCGCGTTGTGTTCAGCGGATCTCCCGGAGGCGTAAGAGACTCGTTCACTGTGCATCTGCCCAATCCGTCCACGTACGAAATTGAGCGTACTCTAAGAGAGGCGGGCTTTCCCGACGAGCGTGCCCGAGTTCTGGCGCGCAGAAGCAACGGCGATCTGAGTTCGCTCGTGCGCTGCTTCAAGGGATCGTCGGCGCTCCCGGCATGGGCTACAGGGCCATACGCACATGATCTCGCTGTCGCGATGCTGATTGGTGGGTGGCACGAGGAAAGAGCTGATGACATTGTCACTGTTGAAGCAGTATCGGGAAAACGTACACGGAATGGGTGCAGGTCCTGCGTCGGGCGACAGCGGAACCGGGTTCGCCTCTGACGCACCGGGACCGGGTCTGGAAGTTCGTCGCACGACATGACGGATGGCGAACGTTGGCGGACCGTGTCTACGATTCACATCTGGATGCATTCAAAGCGGCGTCTCTCGCTGTGCTGGCAGAGGATGATCCAGCGCTTCAACTGGAAAAGGAGCGGCGTTACGCAGCGGCGTTGTATGGGAAAGCGTTCTCATACTCGTCGACGCTTCGCGAAGGTATCGCCGAAACAATCGCGTTGATAGGAGCGCAACCGGACGCGCTGACGTCATGCACCGTCGGGCGCCCATCAGGCATTGCGTCCCAGATTGTCACAACGCTTCTTGAACGCGCATCGTCGCGCCGTTGGGCAAGACTGAATGGGGTGTTGCCGCTGCTCGCCGAAGCTTCTCCACTTTCGTTTCTTGAATGCGTCGACAGCGCTTTGGGTGAGGAGCCGTCGCCATTTGTCGGAGTCTTCGAAGAGGAAGATAGCGGAGCGTTCGGGCGCAACTACATGGCCGGACTTCTTTGGGCGCTCGAAACGTTGGCGTGGCAACGGGAGCACCTTGGGCAGGTTGTGAGCTGCCTTGCGGAGCTCGATACACTAGATCGTGGCGGCAACTGGAAGAATCGTCCGCTGAATTCGCTTATCACGATTTTCCTCCCGTGGCTTCCACAGACCTGTGCGCCGTTCTCATCGCGTCTCACGGCCGTGACGGGTCTTCAGCATTCGTTTCCCGAAGTCGGCTGGAAACTCCTTCTGGGACTGCTTCCGAACGCAAACGTCTTTTCAAATGGCGCTCGCAAGCCGACGTTCAGGGCGTCGATTCCGGAGACCTGGTCGGACTCGGCCGGGGAAGCATCGTTCGAAGAGCAAACTAGCGCATACGTGAGGCTTACGATCGACGCCGCAGGATCGAATGGCAGGAAGCTCGCCGACTTGGCTTCGCGTATTGATTCTCTGCCGTTTCCGTTGTGGAACGATGCGGCGTCGCTGCTCGATAGCGATGCGGTCAAAGCGCTCGACGAGCCTGTTCGATATGAGATATGGAAGGTGCTTCAGGAAATGGTGGGGAAGCACAGCCAATTTCCAGACGCGGAATGGGCGATGGCATCTGTCCAAGTCGGTCGTCTCGTCGATATCGTTGCGAAACTTGCACCGCAATCTCCTGCGCTTCGGCACTTCGGACTGTTCGACCCGAATGATCCTGTCACCTATCAGGACGGCGAGGACTGGCACGACCATTCACGTATGCTAGCGGAAAAGAGGCGCGCGGCCGTCCGCGAACTTTTGGTTCAAGGACACCAGGTGCTTGTCGACTACATTGAAGTGGTGAAATCGCCGGGTTTGCTTGGGGCTGCATGGGGCGAGATTGGTGGTACGGACGACGACCGCCTGATCTTGCCAGCTTATCTGGTCAGTGATGTGGTCTCGCTTCGTGACAGCGCAACGAGCTACGCTTTGGCGAGGTTCAGGAAGGGCGGATGGGCGTGGGTCGACGGCCTGTCGCTGTTAGAGTGGTTGCCCGACGAAGCTGCGCGGCTACTCACGGCAATGCCTTTTTGCAATGAGGCCTGGCGGCGCCTCAATGTGCTGGATACTGCAGTCAGCCCGATGTATTGGGCTACAGTCGGAGCGAATGTTGATATCGAGCCTGATGAATTGCTGTCAGGTGCCGCGCAGCTCCTTTCGAACAACAGGCCTTTCACAGCGATGCGGCTGCTCCATAGGGCGCTGCACATCAGACAGTCGGTGTCAACCTCGCTTCTATCGGACGCGTTTCTGTCTGCGATTTCCCCGAAGGCGGACTTCGCCAGTATCGGCTCGAGTGATATAGGTACGCTGCTCGGAGAATTGCAGAGCAGGGCGGATGCTGACGTCGAAGCGGTGTGCAGGATCGAGTGGGAGTTTCTTGTCCTTCTGGATCGCGATCCACGGTACAAACCAGTTTTCCTCCACCGGCGGATGGCGAACGAACCGGCGTTTTTCTGTCATTTCGTGATGCTTGCATTCCACTCGGCCACCACCGGCGTGGCGGCTGAGGATGATCATGACGCAGACAAGGGCTCGAAAGAGGCCGTTGCTAGCAACGCTTATCAGCTTCTTGCCGGATGGCACTTGTGTCCGGGAATCGACGATGATGGACTGGTGCAAGGCGCCGTATTCACGACATGGCTAGCAGATGTCAGGCGACAATGTACTGAGAGCGGACACCTTGATGTTTCGATGAGTATGCTTGGCAAATGCATTGCTCACGCTCCAGCAGATCGGGATGGGCTCTGGCTCGATCGAACCGTGGCAAACGCGTTAAATGGCCGCGATGCCGAGGCCATGCGCAATGGAATGGTTACCGAAATGTTCAACTCGCGCGGGACATACGGTTTCTCCGGCGGCGCAGCCGAGCTCGAAATCGCCAAACAGTATGACGGCCGTGCGACGGCTATCGCCGAGGCAGGCTACTCACGTCTGGCTCAAGACATTCGAAAGCTCGCGCAGTCATACGCTAATCAGGCTGAGCGCGATCGATTGCGGGGCCCTTACGGCGCATAGAATGCGAATACTCCTCTGCAACGGCTATTCTGAAGGAATCACTCCCTGACGCGGGGGATCAAAACTCAAGAGCGCAAAACCAATGGCAGTTGAGCAGGGCTTGTAATAGCGCGACCTTCCATGAATTGCATCGACTCTTGCGTACGGCGCGCAACCGCCGTCCAAGGGCGTCCCGAATCTCCGCCGGTGTCATAGGGGGGTCTCTGAAGGTATTCGCCAGTTCCGTTAGCTCCGCTCCGGCGTGCTTGGCGAACTTACTGCCGAGTCCGTAGTCCCGAAAGTGATTTTCCGCACGACGGACTGATAGCGCACCCCAATGTTGAGGGGGGCGGACAAAGTACCTTGCCGAAAGCGGTGACGTGCGGTCTATTTCGGCGAAAAGCCACTGCTCTCGCATTAGGGGAGCGATGTCGTAATACGGATGGAAACTTTGACCATCGTCTGCAGCCTTTGCCAACTTTTCTGAATTGCATTCTCTGCATGCTGGGACGAGATTTTCGGGTAGAACCGAAAACCAGGGAAAGGTAGATTTGGGGAGGAAATGATCGATCGTTGAGACTACGCTCACACCGCATGTTGGACACTTTTCATCGTCAGCAGCAGCGCACAGCTGGTCATAAATTTCACGAGCCGCCTTGTTTTTCTGGACCATCTGAGCCTTGTATAGACTCCGTAGTTCGCCTCTGGTTACCTGGCCGATGATTACTTCTGTGTCGCGCGTTTGTCGAGCGGGTTTCACGTCATGCAACATACCTTCACTGGCCATGTAATGGTAGAAATTGCCGATATGTTTTATGTTCAGTGCGACTGCCCGCAACCTACGCTTCAGGTCTTCATTGGCGATGCTTTCGACGCACATGTCGAATACAAGGTTAGGGGGAAACTCGGGTTTCGGGATTGCGAACATTCAGCCATTCCTTGACGAAAGCATTGCACGCAGGACTGCCTGTCCTTCGAGGCCTAGCTGATCGTCATACTCCGAGAGAATCTCGTCGAACGTTTGGCCACTTGCCACTGCCTTTGCCAGAAGATCGTGGAAACCCGAATTGGTTACATCGAGGCCAAATATTTCGCGGGTCAGCGACCCAACGTTCTCGCCGAAAGTCTCGATATCAGGTCGCTTGGCTTGGCTGGCATCTCCAAAACGCCTGATTTTCCAGACACACGACCTCGGGACTTCCTGTAAAGCGACTGGCGAATGGGTCACGATTATTGCCACGGCGTTGCGACTGGCCAGCAACTCCGAAAGTGCACGAGTGAAAGCAGACAGAAGGGGCGGATGCAGATGGCTTTCCGGCTCGTCAAGCAGTATCAGGCTCTTCTCTTCGACGGTCTCGACGAGTCGGGTTATTGTAAGCAGGACGATCTTGTGACCCGAGCTCAACGTCTCAAACAGCTCGCGGGCACGAATGCCCGCAGCAGGCACCGCCAACATACCATCAGCAAGAGTCGAGAGATTCTTGTTGGCGAAATTTTCATCGAATGCGAGCGTACGAATCGCCCTGCGCCAGTGTTCTCGCTTGGTCGCCGTAGTAAGGCAAACTTCGAGGCTCGCGGCAAACTCGCTGGATAGCTCGGTAAGCGGCTTGAGCGTCGTACCATCGGCGGCCGCCGTGGCGGTCCGTCGTTTCAGACCAACGTAGAAGTAACTCACGCCTTTTGACCTGTCTGTGCGATCCGGGGGCGGATTGAAATCGTCAAAGGCGCTGAATGCGACGGAAGTTACACTGCTGAAATAGTTTGGAGGCATGGGTTGACGCGTTCCGTGCCGCCACTCGGCGATACTGAACCCACCCACCTCTGACGAAGGGCTTTGGTCAACAATCGCGCTAACGATTGAGTTAAGGAGCGTCGTCTTCCCGACGCCGTTTCGACCAATGACAACGTGGATGTTGGTCGGGGGGCGCGAACTTGGACTAACCTCGAATGCGAGCTCCATAGGCACTCGTCTATCTCCGACAGGAGTGGTGTAATAAAAGTTAAAGTCAGTGAGTGCCACCCCCCCTTGGAGGATGCGTTTGAGCTGTCCTTCTATTGCAGAACGACTGACAGAACGGAGCAGGGAGGTTGCAAACACCTGTTCATCGTCTACGCGCGCTCGGAGCATCGGGGCAAAAACCACATCTCTCATGCGTCGCAGGTATTCCTTGCGCAGCGTTTCCGGCAGGTCCATTAGACGTTCATAGTAGTCTGGCTCTTGGCCTAACGAAAAATACCCTTCTTGAAGAGCCGTGAATGACATTGGCAGCGTATCGGATGTGCGGCTTGGTTGCTGTCCAATGTACCCAATCTTCACAGGGCCTATCTCGTGGGTTTCCCCTTTGTCGTCGTATATGCGTGCGACAAAGAACGTTTTGAACGAGTAATCATCCCAGTCGTCAAGAAGAAGTACGACCAGGTTGGTCAAGTGGACGCCCTGAGGTGGCGCGTTCAGGAAAAACTGCAGGGACATGTAGCCTCCGACTCGAGGCCACAATTCTAACCTGCTGCAGATCTGCAATATGCGATGTTTAGGTTGTCAGCCGTGAACCGCGCCGAATTTTGCGGAGGCTCGCATTCTTGAGAGAATCGAGCCATGATCAAGAAGGTAACCAAGTTTTCCCCGGAAGTCCGCGAGCGCGCTGCGCGCCTGGTACGCGAACAGCATAGCGAACATCGCAGCCTCCGGCGCCGGACACCCGGCGGCCGGACAGCTTACGCGGTCCGAGATGCGACATTACTACTTTGCTCCTACACACAATGTCAAAGCCATTCTCAAATGTCCGCTTGCTAGCCATATAGAAATGTCCGATTTTGAGATAGGTTTTAGGGTTGGTTTTGCTGCTTGTTTCCCGGGTTTCGTCGTTATGCAGTGTCGAAGGAGGGTGCCTGAACGGGCAGGGTGCTTACGCCTGCTTCGACTGCTTTGGTAGACCGACGACCCGGTTTGCGGGGTTGCTTGGAGGGTTGCCGGCGTTGCGCCAGTTCCACGATCACGCCGTCAACATCAGCTTGTGTGAACTCACGCTGTTTCTTCGTGCCGTCCAGACGTTCAGGCTTCCGAACTTCGAGGCCCTGATTCGTGCGTGACGGCGAACCGGAAGCGCGTCGGTTATCGCGCTGCGCCTGAAGCGCCTGCGCAACCTGCAGCACGTGGCTCAGGCGTTTGTGTTCGACGACGGCACCTTGATCAATCTCGGCCAACCGGTCGTACTGCCGACATGGCAGCACGCAGCCGTCGGCGCGTATCTCGATCCGTCCGTCCGGGTACTCCCAGACGTCGATGTAACGGTGAATCAGCTTCCGGTTCGCCAGCGTATCGTCCAGCAGATACATCACCCGGTCGTACTGCACCGTCAGCGACTTCGTGACCCGGCGCGTCTCGCGCCAGGTCATCAGCCGATCCAGATCCTCCTCGTCCCGCAACGATCGATGCGCATCGAAGTCGCTCCTCGGTGGCTTTGCGAAGCGGGCGTTGTAGGCAGCGATGAAGGAGGGCGCATACGCGTTGGCGTCGGCCACCGTGCTAATCCCGCGCAGCCGCAGCTCCTTCACCAGCCGGTCCTGCAGCGTCAGGTGCGCGCGCTCGACGCGCCCTTTGGCCGAGCTGCTGTTCGCGCAGAACGTGTCGATGTTCAATTCGTACATCGCGCGACCAAAGTGCGTCACGCTGTTACCCGTCTTGCCAGCAGACGTGCCGCGGAACACGCTCGCCTTGTCGCTATAGAACGCCACCGGCTTGCCGTAGCGCTCCAAATACGCCCGCGTCGCCTCGAAGTAGCTGAACGTCGATTCGGTCGCGGTAAAGTGCAGATGCATCAACCGGCTCGTCGCGTCGTCCACATACACCAGCAGCGTGCAGGTCGACGCCCGTTCCTCGAACCATCGATGATCGCTGCCGTCGATCTGAATGAGTTCACCCAGGCATGCGCGACGCGCTCGCGGCTGATAGACCTTCGGCGGACGCTGCCGGCGTGGCACCCACAAACCAGCATCCGTCATCAGCTTGCGGACAGTCTCCTTGGCCAGCCGAATGCCGTGGCATTCCCAGAGCTTCTCGCAAGCCAGCGTCGGCCCGAAATCAGCGTAGCGCTCTCGAATGATCTCAAGCGCCCGCCAGCCAGATCCTCGTCCAGCCGCCGATTACCGGAACGCCCGCGCTTGCGCGAGGCCAATCCAGCTGCGCCAGATTCGCGATAACGATCCACCAGACGCTGGACCTGGCGCACGGTCAGGCCCAGCCGTTCCGCTGCGCGTCCGGGCTTAAGCCCCATGTCCACCACGGACTGGATTACCTTCAGACGGTCGAGTTCTCGCATGTTCAGTGTCACCAGTGCACCTGGATACATGGCCGGCTCCGTGATCCCGCAAGGAACCGGCAAGCATACCGAGGGCAAAACACGACATTTCTAAATGGCCAGAACACGACATTTGCATATAGCCGCTACACACAAACTATCGATAATTTAGCTTATGTCAAATAAGAGATCTGGCAAGGCTAACTCCTTTGATTCGGTTGCCATAGCGCCGTCGAGAAAATTTCGCGAGCAGCAACATCGACCTACGCGCCCAGCCTCGCTTACTTATCCATCGCTACGCCCAGCGATGCGCGTGCGTTTCCCAACTCCGCTGCCTGCGCGCCGACGGTCGCACGTAAGGCATCGCGTTCGGATTCGATGCAACCTTTTTGGCGAGAGCGCGATCACCAACTGCCTGTATCTGCTCGTCGCTCGCCTGTCCTTCTTGCACGCTTTGGCTCTCAGCACCGGATTCGGCGGCCAGTCGCGCATTGTCCTTGTCGGCCGAACAATTGCGCTTTAGATGCTTTGGGCAAGTTTGCGACCTTCGTGGCTAACCATGGCGGGCACACACAAGCGGCCCGCCGTAAGGTTCTCATAGTTGCGGGGACGTCAACTGTTGGACGCCCCACCATCGCGAACCTTCAAGTGGATCATTGGAAAGTGTTCATAGTGGCCGACTCCGTTCTTGATGAACGGATCTTGCGACGTGAGTTCGGCGATATCTTGGCCATCTGGGAGTTGATAGAGCGACACCCCGTACCCTCCCGTGTCATCAATCACTGGACCATGAGCCACGACCAACCCCTGCTTAAGCAAGGAGTCGAGGTAGCTTGCATGTTGCATCATCCATTCCTTCTCGTCGGCAGACATGGTGTCGAGGAAGTTGGGGCGAGGCGGAACGAACTTGCACAAAAAGTATTTCACGATAATCTCCACTGTTTCAAGCACCGGCCGGTGCTCCTCTCGAGGGAATCTCCGAGCCCTATCTGCGTTGCCGCAGGCAAAACTCTGGCACGAGCAACGCCTCCACTGGTGACCCATAACACGGGAATTCGAGCCTAGAGCAACGCTGGGCTATCAATGCGATCTCCCTCGCGCTCTGAGGTAATTTTTACACCTCTTCGCTCAACTGAGGCCGAACGCTTTTCGCACACTCGAATCAAAGATCTTCGCGGGTGCGAAACGTCGCAACTTGCTAAGCAGCGATGCTTCCCCTTTTGGGGTCCAACGCATACGCCACGGGCCGACGGCCGCCTCAATAATCGTCCCAGCAACGTGGTCAGGACCCGGTGCAGCGGTTAGCTTCTTCGCAAATGCCTCGGTAGAACTAACTCGCCCCGTGTCGTAGTCACTGATTGTGGTCGCTGGACGAGCGGACTGTGCGTCAAGGTTTGTTCGTGTATAGGCAGGTTCGACGATAGCCACTCTTACACCGAACTTGCGAACTTCGTGATCCAGCGATTCCGACAAACCTTCGAGGGCGTGCTTGGATGATGTGTAATGTCCTAAGTAGGGACCCGGGATAAAGCCGAGTACTGAACTGATGTTAACAATACGTCCGGAGCGCTGGGTTCGCATGTGCGGAAGTACGGCCTGTGTTACACGAAATGCGCCAAACACGTTTGTTTCGAAAAGCGTCTTGACTTGGTCGATCGACGCTTCCTCCATTGCACCTAGCAGAGACGTTCCAGCGTTGTTGATCAGCACGTCGATATAACCCGACCTCTCGATGACCTGCCGGACACCGCGTTGTACAGAGTCGTCATCACTGACGTCCATCTCGATAAACTCCACGCCAGGTAACGAAGGGGCCTTTGCAAGATTGCGTGCAGTGCCGAATACGCGCCAGCCGCGTTCAGCGAGCTTTTTGGCAACCGCCGTTCCGATTCCAGATGATGCTCCGGTAACAATGGCGACTTTCTGCTTCGACATTTGAAGTTCCTCAGTTGATCTAATGTGGGTTGTTACATTGACTAGGGGAAATCTGTGAAGTCACGGCTACTTCTCCTTGCGAAGGTCAGTTCTAGGCCGCAAACACGGAGCGCAGATGCCCAGCGCCACGTTGCACTCACTCAGCGACGCAAACCTTTGGGCGCCGCCGTCGACAGCGGGTTGTGCAAAGGTCTTGCCGATGCCTCGATTGGCGCAAGTAAAAAAACGCAATACTTCCACTGCCCTACACCGCTTTCTCCAAGTAAAGGAAACCGTGAGCCTGCTCACGAGACATGTCTCGTGCATGGGGCCAGCAAGGCCGAACTACCCGAGGCCCCGACCTCGGCCTAAGCGGGCCAGACCATCGGACGCAATAGATGATGGTCATCATACTTAGGCGATAGTATGATGGGCATCATCTTACCGGTCAAGCATGGCCGCTCATGGACGAAGAGGCATCTATATATGCGCTACCCCGCAGGCGAGACCGCGCAGCGGCATCAAAAGATCATAGAGGAGGCCTCTCGGCTCTTTAAGTCCAAGGGCGTAGGCGGTGCCAGTATCGGAGATGTGATGAAGGCCTCCGGGCTGACCCATGGTGGTTTTTACGCACATTTCGATTCCAAGGAAGCGTTGATATGCGCAAGCCTCGAGCATGCAATGGATCAAACTATTGAAGAAATGCATCGCGTGGCAAGCTACGGAGAGAATCGGAAAGCGGTATTTCTCTCTAATTATCTAAGCGCTTCACACCGAGACCATCCGGAAGTTGGATGTGCATTGTCGGCGTTCGTGGCTGATGCGGCGCGCGAACCCGTGATGCGACATACCTTCACCACCCGACTGAAGGCTATGATTTCAGCTTTAGGGGAAAGCCTTCCATGGAGGGGCGGAAGATCAAAGGAAAGTCAAGTAATTTGCTTCACTGCAGCAATGGTTGGAGCGGTGGTAATTGCACGCGCAGTCGACGATCCGGCGTTCTCCGATTCCATACTAGCGTCGGTACAGCACGAATTATTGAACCGTTGACATTTCGACGGGGGGAAGCTCACGTCAAGTGGAAACGTGCATTCAAGTGCTACGATTGACGACTCGTTGCCAGCGAGGTCGTTCTACCGGGGAATGAATATGCGAGAGGAAGAGGCACTTCTGTTTCGCCACGTAAGCGCCGATCGTGGTGTCTTATATCGCCAGATTTTGGATGTTTTCGCCTCGGCGCGGCGCCAATTTCGGCTCCAACTGCGACCAGACGATGTTCTTGCCGAAGGCGCTTGGGGCTTGCAACCGCCCTCGCCGGAAGACTTGAATCTAGCACTCGCTCAGCTTACTAGTTGGGGAAATCTCGAAACGCAGGCCGATATGAGCCGGGCCTCGAGTCTAAGCATGTTCTATCGGGCGCGTCTCTTGTATCGACTTTCCAAGGGGGGAGAGTCGGTCGAAGCCTCTCTGGAGGTGTTTCAGCAGGCGATGAAACGCAAGGCTGAACTTCAGACCGTTGCTTTAGACGATATCGCCACAAGCTTGCACGCCTTGGTGTTGCTCGGCAAGGATCCTGAACCTGACGTTGCAAAGGTACACGAACTTTTGCGAGACCTGATGCAACGCTTCGAAGACCTGGCCGAGAATGCACGTGGTTTCATGGCCAGCGTTGCACGCGGTATAGAGCTCCAGCACGCCGAAATGTCGGCTGTCATCCGCTACAAAAAGAACTTTATCGACTATATCGAACGCTTTATTGGGGACTTTGTTCGTCGCTCCGACTCTATCAGTAGGGCTGTAACAGAGCTGGAGCCGACAATGAGCAGTCTACTCTGGCAAGTCGCACAGCGCGAGGCGTCTGATGCGGCACCCACCGAAGAAGGCCGAGCTGAGGTGAGCCCGCTCCGCTGGAAATCTTGGCGAGATCGATGGAAAGGCCTTCGCGGATGGTTCCTTCCGACTGGGAGCGAGCCCCCACAAGCCGAGTTGCTTAGGGGGCGGGCTCGGTCGGCCATTCCACAATTGCTTGGAGCCATCAGCACCCTGAATGACCGCCGCAGTGGGCGCAGTGACCGCTCCGCGGATTTTCGAACGCTCGCCTATTGGTTCGCCAGTTGTGAAGACAATAGTCAAGCACACAGGCTTGCGAGAGCCGCCTTTGCGCTCAATTCTGCAAGGCATTTTTCTCTCAATCCGTCCAGCGACGACAGTGTAAGCGCAAGCACGCCCTGGGCTAGCGCGCCGCCACTGACAATTCACCCGCGGTTGCGAGAGTACGGTGAGGCGGCTCCTCGCGCGCCCCTTGGGCGCATCCGCGACCGCAGCGAAGATCGTGCTCGGCTGCAAGCGTACGTTACGGAAGAGACGCGCCAAGTTGAGGCTGCTCGGGCCCGTCTCGCGACTGAGAAGCCGTTCAGACTGTCGGAAGTCAGCACTTGGGAAAAGCAAGAGTTTGACCTGTTTCTGGCAATCTTGGGCGACGCGTTAGCCAACCAGAGATCTGAGAACGCCGTTGTCGAGTGCCAAACAAGCGATGGCCTATTGCGCATACGAATGGAGCCCCTAGGTGACTTCACGCGCGCGGTGATTGACACGCCCGACGGGACGTTCGCCGGTCGAGACCACATACTCACTATCATTTCGACGGACGATACGGTATGAGGCGTGCGGTTGATACCCAAAGCATTGGCCAGCACCAGGAGCAGCAGGCGAAGGAGGAGCGCCAGGACGCGTTGCGCGCACTTCTAATGCAGCCTTTGATGAACTCGAATAGCGAGATGTTTCCTGCTGTTCGTCGGCATGCGGAGCACCTACGCGATTGGTTTGCTCGGGAAGCCGGTTGGCCGTTGCATATCGAGCGTGACGGCGCAAGGTTATACAAGCGCCCTGCTGACCTGGAGGACACATCACGCGGACTCAGGGACTTCGACAAGCGCCGATATATTCTGTTGTGCTTGGTATGTGCCGTGCTCGAGCGGGCAGATACGCAGACAACACTCGCGGTCCTCGGCGACACGCTTCTGACGTTGGTTGACGATCCGTCGCTAGTTGGCCGCGGTTTTACCTACGGCCTTGAAAGCAGGTCCGAACGAGGAGAACTGGTGACGGTATGCAAGGCACTGCTGGAGCTTGGCGTCCTGAATCGTGTTGTTGGTGACGAAGACGCCTACGTCCAAGCGCCAGGTGCAGAAGCCGACGCTCTGTACGACATTAACCGACGTCAGCTCTCAGGCGTGCTAGCAGCCGTACGAGGTCCATCGACTTGGCCAGTTGGCGATAGCCCAATATCTCTCGAGGAACGTCTGCATTCCCTCGTGGACGAGCACATCCCCGACACGGATGAGGGCCGAAGGACTGCCGTTCGTCGCAACATTGCTCGTCGGTTGCTCGACGATCCGGTGCTGTACGTGGAGGAGCTGTCGGATGATGCCCGCAGTTATTTCCTCAATCAACGAGGTGCCATCGCGGCCCGTTTGGCCGACGGAACGGGAATGAGTCCCGAGCAGCGGGCTGAGGGCTTGGCCATGGTCGATGACGACGGGGAGCTCACCGACATCGCGATGCCTGCCGAGGGAACTGATGCACACGTCACTCTTTTAGTGGCAGAGTTGCTCTGCTCCAAGCATCGTCAGCAAACATTGGCTCAGGCGCCTAGCTCGGACCGCTACTCGATGAATCTAATTGCTGCGCACATTGGTGAGATCCGCGAGGAATTCGGCAAATACTGGCGGCGTTCTGCGCGTGAAGCCGGGGGCGAGGGAGAGCTTGCCGAGATTGCGGTGGGCCGTCTTCAGATGCTTCGGCTCATTAGACGAGAAGACGATTGGGTGATCCCCCTTCCAGCTCTCGCCCGGTTTTCTCTCGGTGAAACCGAGCTCAAACCTGTTGGTGGTAGTAGCTCCCAAGTACGAGACCTCTTCGACGACACTCAATCCAAATGAACATACGTCAAGATCTTCAGTTTCCGGCAGAGACGGTTCGTGCATTGCCTCAGCCAAGCCTTCAACGCTGGCAGCCGCTGCGCTTGGGCGTCATTGAGCTTTTCTACTACGACAGCGAAGAATTTTGGTTTAAGGACGGTCATCTTCTGCTACGAGGAAACAACGGAACTGGCAAGTCCAAAGTACTTTCGCTGACCATGCCGCTGCTGCTGGATGCGAACCTCAAGCCTTCTCGAGTTGAGCCGGATGGGGACTCTACCAAAAAGATGGCGTGGAACCTGCTCCTGGGTACCACCGATAGGCGAATGGGCTATACGTGGATTGAGTTTGGTCGAGTAGATCCTGACGGTACCCTCCACTTCCTCACTCTTGGGGCTGGCTTGCTGGCGGCTGCAGCCAAGCCGCGTGTGGAGAGCTGGTTCTTCGTTTTGGAGGGGGCGGGAGATGGGCCTCGTGTTAACCAAGACCTCTGGCTCATGAGCAAGGGGCGGGTTGTTCTCACGAAGGAGAAACTTCGCGAACAGGTTTCAGGTCGCGGCCATGTCTTCGATACGGCCGAAGCCTATCGGCGTGCTGTAGACGAGCGGCTGTATCAGCTCGGACATCGGCGCTACGATGCGCTCATCGACACATTGATCCAACTTCGTCAGCCCCAACTCTCCAAGAAGCCAGATGAGACTCTTCTTTCAAATGCACTAAGTGAGGCACTGCCCCCCATCCGTATTGAGCTGCTGGGGGACGTAGCGACTGCACTTGGACAACTTGAGGATGATAGGCAGGAGTTAGACGAATATGAGGCGCTGGCTCGCGCGGTCGGCCGCTTTGACACGCAATACCGCACCTATGCTGGTACTCAGGCTCGTCGTTCAGCTCGGCGACTACGTCAGGCGCAGACGGAGTTCGACAACGCCAGTCAAGCAAGAACCAAGGCGCATGAAACGTTCGCCGAAGCACACGTGAGTGAGCAGGAGCAGTCCGCAATTCATGAAGCTGCGGAACTCGCGGTTACCGAGGAGCAGGCAAGATATCAAGCTCTTCAGGACAGCCCGGGGATGCGAGACGCCAGACGGTTGTCGGATGCTAAAAGCTACGTCGAGCGTCGGGAAAGCTCTGCGGAGGCGGCCCACCTAGCGTTGACCACCTCACAGTTGCGCCTAGCGAAGGAGCGTAACGAAACCGGCAGGAGCAAAAAGCATCTGACGGAAGCCGAGCACCAACTCGCGATCGAGCGAAGCAAATGTACCAAACAGGCCGAGGATGCAGCCCTTGGTGAGCCATATGCTGCGAATGACATGGCTTGCGCAACCGCGTCTACCCTGGTCGACATGTCATCGAAAGACATCGAGGGCAGTCAGAGCCGACTTCGCGAGCGCATTTCCGAACGACGAGACAACGTCAAGCACGTTCGCAGATTGATCGCGATTCTGGCTGATGCCGAAGCGGATCATGCCTTGAAGGAGTCGAGGCACGAGGCCGCCGTCGATCTACTTAACGACGCCAACGAGCGCCGCGCCGTCGCTGATGAGTCTTTTGAAAATGCAGGGCGCGACCTCCTCGCGGCTTGGACATCGCACTTCGCCAGCCTCAAACAACTCGATCCCGACCGTGAAGCCCTTCACCTGCTAGCGGACTGGGTAGTGAGGTTGAACGACGAAAATCCTGCATTGCGCTCGCTCCTAGACGCGCGAGATGTGACTAGCCGCCGTTTGGCCAGTGCCAGAGTTGAACTCGAGGCCGCTCAGCGTGCTGTTAGAGAGGAGCAGCATAAATTGACGACGGAGAGACAGCAGCTCACCACTGGTGTAGATGCGGAGCCTGCCCCGCCACTGTTTCGCGATACTTCTGCTCGTTTGAATCGTCCCGGTGCCCCATTCTGGAAGCTCGTGGACTTCACCGCTGACGTCCCAGACTCGTCGCGCGCAGGCTTGGAAGCGGCGTTGCAAGCATCTGGCATTCTCGATGCATGGGTTTCGCCAACGGGGGCACTACTGTCTAGCGACGGACGACCGCTCATCGACGAGACGCTCCAAGCGCGCCCAGCGACTGAGCGCCCCCTCTCCTTCTGGCTGATTCCTAGTTTGCCGCCGGACTGCGATGTGCCAGCAGACGCTATTGAGAGCGTACTTCAAGGCATTTCATGTACGGACGGCGAGGAAGCCGAAGATACAGCGTCGGAAACCTGGATCTCGGTTGATGGGCGCTACAGACTGGGTGCTCTCGCCGGTGGATGGCAGAAGGCCCAAGCAGACTTCATCGGTTTCGCCGCGCGGGCTGCTGCACGCGCGCGTCGTCTTCAGGAGATTGAGGCTCGCCTCCTTGAGCTTGACGAGCTGAGTGAGTCCAACGCTGAGTCAGAGGCCGAACTGAAACAAGCAGACGCCCTTGCGACATCGGAGTGTGCGGATTCGCCAAGGGATGATGCACTGCGGAACGCGAGTAGCCAGTGTGCCTCCATCGCTCGAGAGATTTCCAACCTCCGGGTAAAACTTGCACAAGCGGAGACTGTGCTGAAACTTGCCCTTGATAACGTAGACGCCGAGACAAAGAAACTCAGTGATGATGCTGGAGATCTCGGCTTGCCTTATACCCCTGAGGCATTGGATGAGGTGCAACACGCCCTCGGTAATTTTAGTGACCACCTGGGACGTTTGTTTCAGGCGGTCACTGAGCTGCGAATAAGGTGGCCGCTGTACGAGGAGCAGCTCGTGCGTGAGGACGATGCCGCTCAAGCAGAGGCTACAGACACCGCAGCTTTGGAGGCTGCGAAGACTGAGGCTGTCTCAGCGCGTGCCACTTACGAGACACTGCGCGAATCTGTTGGGTTGAAGGTAGACGAATTGATGGCGCAGTTGTCTCTGTCCAAAGCAGCGGTTGCCACAAAGGAAGATGAACGCAAGAAAGCGAACAAGTTACTGCGAGAGGCCATTGAGAGGCGAGCCGTAGCTGAGGCAAACGCCAAGAATGCCGACAGTGCTTATGAGCAGAAACTCGCCGAGCGGTCGACGTCTGTCACTTATCTTCAGGCATTCGCCGCAAGCGGGATGCTTGCCGCTGGAGCACCGGAAGTTACCTTCCAAGATGTCACCGTGCCTTGGACGATCGATCCTGCCTTGACAACAGCCCGACGTCTCGAACAAGTCCTCTCGAATGTGAAAGCGGACGATGACGCCTGGACTCGCGTGCAAAGCCATATCCACGAAGACTATGCCGACCTCCAACGCGCGCTCACGGCTATCAGTTACCAATCGATTGCCGAGCAAACCGATTTTGGTCTGGTCGTCACAGTCATCTATCAGAACCGGCCTGAGCGGCCCGACCAGCTTGCCATGCGTTTGACCGGAGAGATTGAAGAGCGCAAAGAACTGCTCACTGCCAAGGAGCGCGAGGTGCTCGAAAACCATCTCCAAGCTGAGATCGCTGCGGAAGTCCAACGCCTTCTTCGGTCCGCCGACGAACATGTGAACGCCATCAATAAAGAACTCGACAAGCGACCAACATCAACGGGGGTTCGCTTCACCCTGAAGTGGACGCCGCTGTCGGAGCAAGACGGTGCTCCGGTAGGACTGGACGCTGCCAAAGAGCGGCTTTTGAACGTCAGCTCAGATCTATGGTCACAGGAGGACCGTCGCGTAGTCGGTGCTATGCTTCAGCAACGCATTACCGCGGAGCGTGAGCGCGCTGATGCTGGAGGAGCCAAGGAGAACGCAGGTGGTTTGCACGAGCAATTGGCTAGAGCGCTCGACTATCGTCGCTGGCATCGCTTTAGCGTCATGCGCTCAACCCCGCGTGGCTGGGCAAAGCTGTCTGGGCCCGCCTCAAGTGGAGAGCGCGCTCTGGGGTTGACGGTGCCGCTTTTCGCGGCGGTTGCGAGTTTTTACGGCGACAGCGCAAAGGCTATCTGTCCACGGATCATTCTCTTGGACGAAGTCTTCGCCGGCATCGATGACGGTGCCCGTGCGCACTGCTGGGCGCTCATTCGTGAGTTTGACCTTGACTTCATCATCACGAGTGAACGCGAATGGGCGTGCTCGGTCGAGTTGCCCGGCGTCTCGATTTGCCATCTGTTGAAGCGTGAAGGTGTTGACGCCGTGTTCGTGTCACGATGGGAGTGGGATGGACGTTCGAAGCGTCGACTATCTGATCCGAACAGGCGATTTGGCCCCCCGTCATGACCCGTGTTGATGCGCGCCTAGAGCGCCTTCTTGGAGGGGATGAACTCGCCCCGCTTCGTCGTCAATTACGACGGAGATTCGAGCGGGAAAGTCTCGATGACCCGGTTCGCGAGATACGGCTTAGCGGTTTGGCACCGCATGAACGTGATGCGCTCGCTCAGATAACGGGCAGCCGGAGTCGCTCAAGTGCGTCAATCGTGCTTGATCTGGCTGAGGTCGACAGAACGCTATCTGATGCTGGCGTCGCACCGTCACTGCGCACGGCGCTCGAACAATTGGATGGCCCTATCTTCCATATAGCGTCTGTGCGCGCCGCCGAAACGGCACGATGGAATGACGTCGTGTCGGTGCTTGAGCATCCTCATTTGACGCAATGGCTGTCTGTGCCTGCCAATCTAGGCATAGTCAAGCGCTTGAGTGCGTCAGACCACGTCATCGCGGAACAGATTTGCCGGGACGCAGAGGCGGTTTTGGCCCGTCTTCCTGCAAACGGGACAGCGCTTGCCCACTTGGCTGCAGATGTCCTCGGCGACGCACATGGATTGGATGCCGGACGGCCCGTTGCGACGGTGGCTATCAGCGTTATGCGCCGTAGCGAACCTCAGGACGAGGCGCTGCTCGCCGAAGACGATCGCGTACGTTCGGTTTGGGCACGAGCTGGTGTCATGGTCAATGAACTCGCGCGCCCTGCACTGTATCTAAACGTGCCATTCTCCGTCACCGACGGTTCGGCTGCTTTTACTTTGGGGAACCCGTCCTATGCATCACTGCGATGGCTCATGCGCTCGAATCCGCAGTGGGACGTTCATGAACGCGAGGTGTTTGTCTGCGAGAACCCGAACGTCGTGACCATCGCGGCTGACCACCTCGGTCGCCAGTGTTTGCCGCTAGTCTGCACGGACGGCATGCCTGCAGCTGCGCAACGCATTTTGTTGTCGCAGCTTCGCGCGGCGGGTGCGGTTCTCCGCTATCACGGCGATTTTGACTGGCCAGGTATTCGAATCGCGAATCTGGTTATACGGGAGCACGACGCGAATTCATGGCGCATGAGTGAGAATGACTATGTCGCTGCGGTAGAGCGCTCCCAAGGGCGCGGATCTGTCTTGTCCGGCGCAGAGATAGTCGCGATGTGGGAGCCATCCTTGTCGAGCCAAATGACCGAGTACGGGATCGGAATTTCAGAGGAGGCTGTAATAGCCCCTCTACTTTCCGATCTAGCGCGAGACTAGATGCCAGCCCAGATCAGCACATCAACTCAAGGTAATCCAGGTTCTGATGGGCACGGGGGGACGCCCGGCAGGCTGGTTATCCGGTATCGAGAGCACGGGCCCGTCGGCGTAGCTTCGGGCCGTCGCGGCCGACCGGGCAACCGCAAGCTCGACGAAGGGCTAGTGTTGAGTGCCTTGACTTCCATTCATGAGCGCCACGCCGATTTCGCCCGACGCCGGCCTGTGAGATGCTCTAGGAATGCTGCGGACTCACGACTTCCGGTCCCCTGTCATCCATTACTATGCAGTGGACTAGACTAAATCTGACAGTGGTTGGTTTTTCGTGCTGGCGCGCATTGGCGCAGAGGGCGTAGCCCGTAGCGGCAATGCGCGCCGCGAACAGCAAGGAGTCCACCATGACTCAGGAGCA